>CACXFL010000001.1 GCA_902766925.1 uncultured bacterium
GTTAAAAAAGCTATGTTTACTTCAATGTATCAGTTTCAACATTATGCTATAGATTACGCTTTAAGAAGAGGATTAGAGTTTAAAGTTAGAGAAGATATAACAGTTAGTGCTAAGCATAATTTTTTAACTAAGGAAGATCTTTTGTCCATGATGTATAAATGGGTAATAAAAAACGGAAGACTTCCAACTTATGATGATTTTGGTCTTGATGTATTCAAGGGGAAAGTAGGTTTTCATTATTTTACAGGACTTATGATATGTAATTTAAATAATTATGAAGGTATAGTTTATGAACTTTATAATTATTTTAAATCAGATCCTGAAAGAAGTAAGAATTTAGGAGTGTTTGATAGTTATATAATTAAAAATCCTGTGATTAGTGTAGATTTAAACTCAGATAGTGTAAGCGGATCACTGGTTGAAGATAAAGTAGATTCCCAAGGTAAAATTGATACATCCTTAGATGATGTTATAAATTCAACTCAAAAACCAATATTTAAAAATTCTCGCATGAGTCTATACGGAGCTAGTCGAAAGATTGAATCTTCTAGATCTTCAGTAAAACAACTGATACCAGAAGAGATAAGAAATGATCCTTCAGCTACGTTGGATTATATTATAACTGAATATATTTATCCTTGGGTATTAAAGAATAAACGATATCCTTCACCTCATGATTTTACTGTATCAAAAAAAGATGGTATCCCTATCTCTTTTCCTTTTTTGTCAGGGAAAAAAAACGGTCTTGTAAAAGGATTTGCTCTTTTTATGGAAATTGTTAGAAAAAAATGTGTTGAGTTAGCAAAAAAAGATAATAAAAAAATTGATATATATCCTTCAACGATTGCTCTTACAAAAATAGATAATCCTATTCCTCAGGAAATAAAATCTAATCCTAAAAAGACAGCAATTTTTATAATAGAAAACTACATATATCCTTGGTATAAGAAGAAAAGATATCTTCCACGTAAGGAGGACTATTCGTCAAAAACAGATAAAGATAAAATACCATTTAGTTTCTACTCTTTGTTTGTAGGGGATAGAAGGTTAATTGGAGGCTTTTCTGAATTTAACAACCAGGCATTATCTATTTGTAGAGAAAGGGAAGCTTTAGATAGTATTCCTAAACATATAAAATATGATAAACAGGCTATTTTAGATTATATTATAACTAGCCATATTTATCCTTGGATTGTAGCTCATAAAAAATATCCAGTGGAAGAAGATTTTAATTTTGTAAAAGCAGACAGTATTCCATTTAAACCATCATATTTATATGAAGAAAAAACTGGACTAGTAAGTGGATTTACTTCTTTTATGGAAATTGTAAAACAAAAAGTTGAACATCTTCTTCAAAAAGATATTGATCAATCTAACTATAAGAGACAAAATTATTCTGTACCTATAAAGAATTTTATTCCTTTGGAAATAGAAAAAGATCCTCAAGAAATAGCTATTTATATAATTAAAAAATATGTTTACCCTTGGTATAAAAAACATGGAACTCTTCCTCTTTATTCAGATTATTCTTTATCAGGAGGAGAAGATAAAATACCGTATAGTTTTAAGTTTTTATTTGTGGGAGAAGGTAGAAAAATAGGTTCTTATTCTGCATTTAAAAAACAAGCACTAGATTATTGCGAAAAAAAAGAAGTTTTAGATAGTATCCCAGATGATGTAGAAAGAAATAGTTTAAGTATTTCAAAATATTTTATAATTAACTATGTATATCCATGGTATCAAGAACATGGTTCTCTTCCATTAAAAAAACATTATTCAAAAAAAGTAAAAGACAGTAGTCTACCTTTTTTTTTCTCTGCTTTATTTAAAGGAAGTGGAAGGGTAATTGGAGATTTTTCTAATTTTAATATGTTGGCATATTATACTTGTCGACAAAAGGAAGCTTTAGATTCTATTCCAGAGGATATGAAGAAAAATAAACTAGATACTTTAGATTATATTATAATCAACTATATCTATCCTTGGATAAAAAAAAATAAAAGGTATCCATTGGAAGAAGATTTTAATCCAGGAAAAAAAGAAGGTATTCCATTTGCTCCGTCATATTTATATGCTGATAAATCAGGGTTAATAGCAGGATATACTTATTTCATGCAATATGTAAAAAAAATAAGTGAAGAGCTAGATAAAGAACAAATGAAAGATTCTGATTTAGTTGTAAAACGAGCTCTTGCATCTATAGATGAACCTATTTCTAAAAAGATTTTAGATTCAAATTCAGATACAGATTTAGATTCACAAACTAAATCAAAAACTATTGAAAAGAAAACTGATAAATCAAAAGTAAAAAAAATTCGAGTTAAAGAAAAAATAAAAAAAACTCGTAAACCTTCTAGTAATGATAAAGTTATAACTCAGAATTCTAGTAAAAAAACTAAAACTGTATCTGAAGAAAAGATTGATAATTCGTTTGTATCAAAAACTGATAGTACAAGTATAGACGGGGTATCAATATTTGCTGGAGATGATAGCGATTCAGTCGAAGATCAAAATATTGTAAAAGATATTGATTTGAATAAAGATTCTTCAAAAACTAAAAATAAGGAAAAAATGAATGAATCATTAGTTATTAGACTACTAGATGCTTTATCGAGCGAAAATGAATATATGATTCAACCTTTGACAGATGAAATAATTGAACATATTACATTGTATCCCGTAGATTTTTTATATACAAAAATATTTTCATCTAGAGAAAATTTTATAAAATATGCACGTTTTTTAGCTGAAAAACAAAAAAGGAATTTTAAATTAAGGCTTAAACTGTTTATTATTGACGTAAATTTAACTGATTTTTCTAATTCATATAATGTACAAAAATATCAAGATTTATTTATTCAAACTTATCTTCCAAAGTATTTAGATAAGTTAAAAAGATATATTACGATAGAAGATTTGGAAACTGATATTTTTGGAGTAGGAGAGGTATTTAAAGGATTTTTAACTACAGTGAAACATGATGGATTATTTTATGATTTAGATCAACTTTACAAATTATCTAAACCTTTTTTAATAAAGGATTATCCTTTCCTGGAAAAAGTAGATATAAAGCCGAAGGAAGAATATTATGAAGTGACAGATTGGGAATCATTTGTAGATGAAAAGATTAAACAAAATAGAAGTCTTGTTCAACAACACTTTGTGCTTAATCATGTATTAAAATGGTTCAGTTCAAACCCTAGGACAAGACTTACTGAATCCGTGTTTAAAAAAAATATTCTATCAAATATATATATACCTTATAGTTTGGATACACTACTCAACCCTAATGAAAAACTAGGTGGAATGACAGTGTTTGATAGTTTTATTCAATTTGAACAAATTGCAGAATATATTTTCTTCCTAAGAGGACTTAAATCTTATATTCAAGAACCTGTTAGGGTATATGATTCTCAAATAATTTCTAGAGTAATAGCTGAACAAATCTATCCTTATATGAGGATGTATAGAGAGTTTCCATCTAAAGGATATATATCTCAATCTTTGATAATGGAAAGCGCTCGTGAAGGAAGAATAGGGGCTGGTATATCAGATGAATTTTTAGATGAAAAAACTCTAACAACAATAAAGATTAAAATTTTTATAGATATTTTAAAAAACCGTCAGGAAGAGTTCTATTATGTATTTTTTACTCCGGGTCTTAGAATTTTAGATAAAGGAGTTAATCCAGATAGTTTGAAAGATAGGTATGTTAGAAGAAAACATATGATGGATTATCTTATGTTTTATCTAGATCCTTGGATTGGACTTAATAAAGTGTTTCCTAAGATAGAAGATTTAAAAGATAAGGGACTTATGATACCAGATATAGATGTTGTTGGAGAAAAAGGACTGTTTACATCTTTAGGACAACTTCAAAGATATTACGTGGACTTTAAAAAGTTAGAAACTAAACTTAGACAAAATAGCTGTCAGAATATGATGTCAGAACGATAGAAATATTAGGTGTTATTTCTAAAAGCTTCTACTGGTTGAAGTTTATTGGTTTTGTGGGCTGGTATCAGTGATATAAGTCCACAACCAACTACTACACTGATTAAAGCTATGATAGAGCTAGGAATATCTACTAGGGGACGAGCTATCTGATCGTAGCCTCCAAATGGGGAACTAAAAGGTACCCCAACATGTCCCATTATAAAAACTACTATATTACCAAGAACTACCCCAATTCCACCACCAAGAATTCCAATGATAGAAGCCTCGGTACTTATTAGAGTTCTTATATTTTTATCAGAAGCTCCTAGAGCTTTTAGAGTGCCAATTTCTACGATTCTTTCGTTTATAATCATAAAGATTGCATTAAGTACTGTTATAATTGCTGAGAAGAATAGTAGTGCACATAGAAGAGATGCAATACGAACCCAGATATTATCAACTTTAGCAATAAGAGGATCTACATCCCACCAACCTTGAAGCTCACCTCCTGCTTTTTGAACCACTGGGAATACTTTTTTATACCAAGATTTTTGATTAACTCCTGGTTTTAATCTTATAGCTAGTTGAGTATAGCGGTGTTGAGTACGTACAAGTCTAGAAGCATGGTTAATATTCATGTATAGTACTCTTTCAGAAAAACTAGGAATCGGAATATGTACGTATCCATCTATCTTTATATCTACTGCGTTTATAGAACCCTGGATAGTCTGAGTAACAACAGTTGCTTCATCTCCTAGGGAAAGATTCATAAGTTTTGATAAACCTTCTCCTATTACAGCACTTTGGTTATCTAGAGGATCTAACCATTTACCAATATCAGCTCCATCTATAAAAAGCCTAGGTGACACCAGACGTTCTGCCTCGGGATCTACAGCTATTGCTATAAAATAGAAGGAATGATCCTGGTTTTTTATAAGTCCTTCGAAATTTAACCTCTTACTTGTAGCCTCTACGTCAGGATCTGTTAGAAGGTAGCGTTCAAACTCATTTCCTTCCTTTAGGGTATAGTTAAAATCAAGTCCTTCTGATTTAGAGGAATATCCAGGAACTATATATTGGAAATGAGCAGTTCCAGTATCACTGGCACCCTCTTTCCATAGAGCCATTATAGATACTGCATACCTAGAAGCTATGATACTGATAGACAAACAAAAAGCGAGAGTAAGTATGACAAGACAAGAACGTCTAAAATTTCTAAGTAGACTCCTAGATGAATATTTTATGGAAAATTTATAAAATCCACTAATCATGGATATTATTTTATAATATGGTTTTGAATAGATCAAATTTTATTATAATAAAATGTATTCGTATGATACCATATTCTACGAGTATAATGTATTAAAATGACCCTGATAGATACAGGTAGAGGAAGTACCTTGTACTATTAGAATGGTAAAGAGTGTTCTATGTATAGAATAAAAGATAAGTTGATATATATTTTTTTCTGGTTTGTAAAATTTCCACTGCTGTATTTTTTCTGTAAAAGAGCTGGAAAGATTTTAAAAGAATGGAACGATGTTAGTATCCAACAATTAAAGCTTTTGATGGATATTATATCTTCCAGTGATAAATCTGAATTTGGAAAAAAGTATAGGTTCTCGGATATTAAATCTGTAGAACAATTTAGAAAAAGTATTGCTATTGCCTCATACGAAAGAAGCTATCCGTATATGAAAGAGGTGGTTTTAGGTAACAGTAAAGCTTTGTTTAATAATTTAAAGTCAATTAAAGATTTTATAGCAACATCTGGTACTGGTGGATATCCTAAGGTGGTACCGCTAAACAAAGAGTATGTCAGAAGAGTTGAAAGATTTTGGATGCTTTGGGGAACTTTTCTTTTTAAAGATCATAAGGAACTTATAGGTCATAGAATTTTTCATATAGTAAATAATGAAGACTATTTTGAAGATACGAGTTTTATTCCTGATTTACGTCATCAATTAAGTGATTCTAGTACCTGTAGGGATACTACAGGTGTTATATCAAATATGATACCTCGTTTTATAAAAGATGGTTTTAGAGTACCAAGATTTGTATCAAATATAACTCATCATAAATTAAGATTTTATTGTGCTTTGAGGTTTTCATGTGTTGATGAAAATTTGAAGTTTATGGTAGGAGTGTCTCCTTGGAATTTTTTAGTCTATAGCGATATCTTAAATGAGTTTATTGAAATACTTTTGGTTGATTTGAAAAATGGGGGAATTAATCTTGATAAGTTCTTGAATGTGTCTGAAACTGATAAAAAACTTATAGATCAACATAGATCCTATTTTAAAAAAGACGTCTATACTTTTGATAGGATATTTAAAATATATCAAACTAAGAAGGATATATATCCTAGGGATATTTGGCCTCAGTTATCTGTTATGGCGTGTTGGAGTCAAGCTCAATTTAAACCAGCATGCCAAAGAGTTAAAGAATTGTATAATTGTCCTAATATAAGAGATACAGGGCTTATTTCTTCAGAGGGTAGTTATTCTATCCCTATGTTAGATAATACTGATGAAGGACTTTTGAATTTAGATTGGGGATTTTATGAGTTTATTCCTGAAGAGGAATACGAACAATTCGTAGATGATGATGGACAAGTGGAGTATTCTTCTCAGATAAAACCACTTCTTGCTCATGAGATTCAAAGCGGTAAAAGATATTATATGATTATTACTACCTATCAGGGACTATTTAGATATGATCAAAAAGATCTTATAGAATGCACAGGACATTACAGAAATATTCCTCTTATTAGATTTATTTCAAAAGTAGGTACAATATCAGATTTAACAGCAGAAAAAATTACTACGACCCAGGTAGCTGAAAGTTGCGAGTATCTTTTTAAAAAATATAACTTATCACCTTTTTATATGTCTGTTCATCCTGTGGTTGATAATTTTCAATGCTATTATGAACTTTTAGTTCCTCCTGGTAAATTAGATAAGTTGGATGAGGATCTTTTTTGTAAGGATTTTGATGATAGATTGGGAAAACTTAACTGTGTTTTTAGAGAACATATCCAAGTTCATAAATTAAAACCTACAAGAATTGTAGTTAAATCTAATGAATTTTGGGAAAAATTAAAAACAGGAAAACCTATAGACAGATATAAACATCCATATATTATAAAGGATATAATTTAGTTTTGTATCTTAAAACCGATATTAAAGTATCAATGGATATTGGCTTTTATAACTACAGTGGTTTAGGTAGAAGAAAGGATTCGTATTAGTATGTCTAAGAACAGATTAGAAACACAAATTGCAAAAACAAAGATTATAGCAACAGTTGGTCCTGCTATTAGTTCAGTTCAAAAAATTCAACAACTCATAAGAGCTGGAGTTGATATTTTTAGACTTAACACAGCTCATGGGACTTGTAAGGATCTGGAAGTTTTACTAAAGATTGTTAGAGATGCCTCTTCCCTAGAAAAAAGACCTGTAGGGGTACTACTAGATCTTGCTGGACCTAAGATGAGACTGGGAAAGATAAAAAATGATAAAATTGAATGTCATCTACATCAAAAACTACGATTTGTTAAACAAAAAGAAGCCACAGAAGATGATCTTACTATTACATATGAGAAATTATTTGATGAGATAAAAAAAGACGATAAAATTATGCTTGCTGATGGGGTAGTAAGACTTAGAGTACTATCTGTATCTAAATCAAAAATTGAGTGTGAAGTAATTCAATCTGGAATTATTAGAAGTAAACAAGGAGTTAATCTTCCTGGAGTAAAACTTTCAGCTCCTTCACTTTCAACAAGAGATAAAGAAAATGTTAAATGGGCTTGTTCTCATGAGATAGATTTTGTAGGTTTATCATTTGTTAGATCGCATAAAGATGTAGTAGGTCTTAAAAATCTTATAAAAAAATACAAGGCTGATATTCAAGTAATATCCAAAGTAGAAAAACCTGAAGCTTTAGAAGATTTAGATAAAATCATAGAAGTTTCAGATGGTATTATGGTAGCAAGAGGTGATCTAGGAGTAGAAATTGATATAGCTAGAATTGCTGTAGTTCAAAAAGAAATTATCAGTAAATGTGCTAAGATGAGTCGTCCTGTAATTATAGCTACTCAGATGTTAGACAGTATGCAGCACTCACGTTTACCTACAAGAGCAGAGGTTACTGATGTATCTAATGCAATTTTGGATGGAGCAGATGCTTGTATGTTATCTGGAGAAACTGCTATTGGAGAATATCCACTTGAATGTGTTCAAACTATGAACTCAATAGCCTTAAATACTGAGGAAGTAGCTAGACTTCAGGAAAAACATAATCTTGATTGTTGTGCATTAACCAATAAAATTACAGAATCTACAGTTAAAGCTGCAGGATCTTTAGCAGAAGATCTAGGAGCAAAACTTATAGCTGTAATGACTAAAGGAGGAATATCTACTCTTCTTCTATCAAAACATAGATACCATGTACCAACAGTTGGAATCTCAGATAGTGAACATATCTTAAGAAGAATGTGTTTGTACTGGGGAGTTATTCCTCTTCCTATTCATGTATCACGTGATAATACAGGAAAAGAAGTTATAAAATGGGGTAAAAAAACAGGAATACTAAAAGCTAAAGATAGAATTGTTGTAATTAGCGGAACTGGGATATCAACCTCAGATCATAATAGAATTTCTTTCTTGGAAGTAGAATAGAGATTTTTTGAGTATTTATTATAATTAATAACGAGTGTTAGAGTATCTAGCTGTGCTATCGCAAAAAAATTAGTATCAATTAGGGATTTGAATTAAGTATCAAATCTTTATAAAGATCCTTTAGTGCAAATTCTTAGGATAGCTGCCATCATAGCTAAGATCAAAACAACCTTAATAGCAGTAACAGCTTTTTCTTTAAATGAAGAAGCTTCTTCTTTGTTTTTAGCTTTTAGAATTTCTTTTCTTTTTTGTTTAAAGTTTAGAGTATTTGAATTTTGATTTTGGTCTTGATATTGATATTGATTTTGATTCATAGCTATTTCCCTATATTAAAGTGAAGAATATCTTGTTGTTTTGTTGGTTTTTGAGTATCTCTAGCGTTTCCATAGGCAAAACGAGTATGAAATATATCGAGTTGCTTTTCAGAGATTGGTTCAAGTTTTGAGGCTACTATCCTTTTTATGTTTTGAGTACAAGGAGGAATAGATAAACTTCCTATATAATAATAAAAGGAAGAAGAGGTAATTAGAGAAGAGATATCAAAGATATCAAGTTTTGTTTCAAAATTAAATTTTTCAGGAAGAACTTGAAGTAGTAGATCTACCGTAGGATTAGGAGTAGATTTTTCATAAAGTACCGATACTATAAGTACGTCTTCAGGTGAAGATGAAAGAGTATGGAAGAATTCTAGTTCCATCTCATATTGTAGGGAGTCAAAGGTGTGTTCTGAAGGAGCATGAACATCAATTTTTTCTAGAATATATTTTTTACCTTGAAACATAACATAACTAGTAGCTTTCTCAGGTCTAATTTTAAATTCTTTATTATTGGATGATAGATATATTCTGTCTTTTGCGTAGTGTATAGAAAAAGCTAATTTTGAACTAATAGTTTTAGATTTTACTATATCTATAGGAGATTGATCTTTTCCTTCCTTACATGGAAGAAAAGTTGAATCTAGTGTAGGCCAAGCTTTTTGATTTGAGTAAGACCAATCTACGAAAAAAGATCCTTCGTTAAAAGAATCCTTTTTTAAAGGTGTGGTAGAAATTTCTTTTTTTTCTAGGGAAGCTCTAACTTCTTCATGATAACTTGGATCTATTTTTGTTAAATCCATGTCTGGAGTATAAGGTTTAACTTGTTTTTTAGAAGTTTTATTAGAAATTGAATACACGGTAGAAAAGATGATAACCACTACTATAGAAGATATAAGGGAAGCTAGAATTTTGGTATCGATTTTAACTTGCATAACCACTCTGAAATAAAAGTAAAAAAATAAAAATAACTACAAAAATACTATAGATACACTATTTTACTAAACTTAGACAAATTTAGTAAGTTAAGAGTAAATTCTACTCTATATAGTATATTGCAGATCCTGTTACTATGGAAGTACTTTTAATTTAAGTATTTTTGGTAGGTATCAATAAGCTCATAAAATAAATTATACTCATTACAGGATTGAGTCTTTATAATGGTATCAATACTTGATATCTTTTTTAGTGTTACGATACATAACGATTTAGAAAAATGAGGAGAATATCTTAGATAATCTTTTAACATATACGGAGACATTTTAAGCTCGGAAGCTATTTGAGATTGATTAGCATTTTGTTCCTGAAGTAGTTTTATCTTATATAGTGTTCTAAAATGCTTTGCTATATATCCAAGGATTGCAAGAGAAGATTGCCCACGGGATAGAAGATCTTCAATCAGAATCATTATGGAAGAGACCTTCTTTTGTAAAAGAAGGTCTTTAAGCTTAAATACAAAATCTTTCTTTTTAACACTTAAATATTTTTTAATATCCAGATCTGATACAGATACTGTTTTAGAATAAGAATCAGGATAGATCATAGCAATCTTTTTTATCTCGTTATCTATCAGAGCTAGATCCACTCCAAGACTAGAAAGAATGTAGGATTTAGCTTTAAATGAGATAGATAGATTATACTGTTTGGAACAAAAATCTATAAAAGAGGGTATATCATTTTCGTAAGGTGTAAAACATCCTATTGGAAGAATTTTAGCTAGTGAGGCCTCGAGTAATTTTTCCGAAGTTTTATCCACCTTATCTTTTAGAATAAAACATATTTTATTTGATTCAGGTTTTATAGAAGAAAGAAGTTTTAAGAGGTTTTGAAGGCTTTTAGAATCAGTCTCTTCTATAATGTAGAAAGAACCAGAATCAAACAAAGCACTTGTTTGATTAATAGTTGTAAATTCATCGGTACTTATTTTAGAAGTTAAAGATACTGTAGAGATATTTTCTAGATTTTTAAGAATAGTGGTTGTTTTAAATTTTAGATACTCACAGTCTCCATATACTACCGTAAGAGTAGGAATTGTTCCTAGATTTGATATGGTCTGAAACCAGTTTGAAAAAGATGTTTTAGTATAAGCCACAAACCCTCCACTACAGGTATGGTAGAGGGAAAAAACTTGGAAGACAAGGTTATTTAGTAAAAAAGGTTTATTTTTTTAGTATGTTATGATAATAAAATCATTTTATAAAAAGATTATTTTTTAATCATTGATTTTTTATATGGTATCTGATATAAGGTCTGTCATTAAGATCATCAATTGGTTGAGACAGAAACGAAGAGGGAGTTATGAAAAAACTTATTACAATTTTATTTCTAGTTTTATCACTGTCACTATCTTTGATTTCTTGTGGTGATGAGGATTATGCTTCAGATTCTAGTGAGTCTCAAGTATCTGAAACACAGGTTGGATAGGAAGATTAGATTAATTTAAATATAGGACTCTTTTTATAAAGAGGATGGATTAGGCTGGTTTTTGACCAGTCTTTTTTTTATGTAAAAACCCAGGAAGTTTTATTCTGTTTAATTTTATTCCCCACATAGGAACATTCTTTTTATATTCGGTATATTCGGTTCCAAATTTCTTTGTGAGTGCTTTTTCTTCAAAGAGTTTAAAGTAGAAGGTATTAATAATAAAAAATAAAATGGTGTAATATAAAAGAACATTACTACTAAGAAGTAGAGATTCGGCTATAAGAATTATTACGACTCCAGTAATCATAGGATTTCTTACAAATTTATATGGACCTCTTGTTACAAGATGACGGGGAGGATCCCAAGGGGCTGGAGTTCCTCTACCTATTTTTTTAAATAGAACCATAGTCCAGATTGCAAGTCCTCCCCCAACTCTTAAAAGGATAATTCCTGAAATAAGTTGAAAAAGACTAGGAGGATTGTATCTATAGTTAGTAATATATAAAAGAATACAAGGGATAACTATTAGAACGTTAAACGGTAAAATAAGTATCGCTTTGATCCATCTTTTCATATTTTACTTAAATAAGAAGAAAATTTATAAACTTAAACTATCTATATTCTATCTTTTTTGAAATACTATGTAAAATTAGAAGAAAGCTATATCTTTATACTAATAAGGAACATAGAAAGATATTATGATAAAAGTTTTATTTGTATGTTTAGGTAATATTTGTAGATCTCCTATGGCGCAGTTTATTTTTAACTATTTGGTTGATCAAGCTGGATTGGGGGATAAATTTGAAATAGATTCAGCAGGGACTGAAAGATATAACGAGATGGTTCACGCTGGAATCCATCATGGAACTAGATCCATTTTTAAACAGCATAAAATTCCTTTTACAGAGCACTACGCCAGGGTTATTAGAAAAACTGATTATGATCACTTTGATTATATACTCATTATGGAAGAATCAAATAGAGAGGATGTTTTAGATATAGTAGGTCAAGATACGGATAATAAAATCCATCTTTTACTGGAATACAGTGAAAACCTGAGAGGGATCCGTGATCCTTGGTATACCGGAAACTTTGAAGAAACCTACGAGGATGTATTGGAGGGGTGTAGGAGTTTTTTAAACCGATTAATAAGAAACGGGAAGGTTTAGCAGGACTTTAAAATTTTAAAATAGCTAATCTAGGATGTTTTTTTTTAATGTGTAATATATAAAAATAATTGGATTTTTTTATTTCATTTTAAAAAAAGCGCGATATCGACGTTTTTATAAAATAAGTTTATGTTTTTAGTCAGTATCAATTATTTATAGTAGCTTAATGGTATAGAAACATCTAATGAGTATTTTATATGCAAATTGATTTTTGTAAGGATCTATGGTAGTTTCGTTGTATAGGCGTCAAGTTAGAGGAACACTTTATTATATGGTATCATTAGTAAATCGAAAAATTAATTACGGAAAGAGCTCTTTTAAGAATATAATTGAGAAAAATTATAGGTATATCGATAAGACTGAAGCTATATATAGATTGATTTCTTCTGCTAATGATTGTGTGTTTTTATCTCGTCCTCGTCGTTTTGGAAAAACTCTTCTTTTAGATACTTTATCAGAGATATTTCAGGGAAACAAAGAGTTGTTTCGAGGACTTTCTATATATGAGAAAGACTATGATTGGAAGAGCTATCCTGTTATAAGACTGGATATGAGTGATACTGATAGAGGTAGTCCTCAGGAATTAAAAGATTCACTACTAGATTCTGTGTCTCAGATAGCAACTGAGAAGGGAATAGATATATCGTCTTTGACAAAAATTACTACTCCGAGATCATATATGTCTACTCTTTTAAAACAGATAAAAAAATCAGGACAAAAAGCTGTAGTATTAATCGATGAGTATGATTATCCGATATTAAGTAATATTGGTAAGAAATCGAGTGAAGAACTTCAAGACTTACTTGAAGTTCTGAAAGATTTTTATTTAAGCTTTAAAACAAATGATGCTTGTATTCATTTTTTACTTCTAACTGGAGTAACTCGTATTGCAAGATCCTCAATATTTTCAGGAATGAATAATCTTAAAGATATAAGTTTTAGTTCTGAATTTTGTGATTTAGTTGGATATACTCAAGAGGAAGTAGAATTATATTTTGCAACTGAGATAGATAGTGTATCTAAGAGTCAAAATTATCATAGAGAAGATTTTATTACACAGATCAAAGATTGGTACGATGGTTACAGATTTTCTGATTCTGAGACTAGTGTATATAATCCAGCAGATATTAATATGTTTTTTGGAGAAGAATGTAAGTTTGTTTCCTACTGGATTCAAACAGGTATCACCTCATTTTTGGTAAATATAGTATCAAGTGCTTCAAAACTAGATATGAGTGAAGAATTTTGTCTACCAAAAGAAGCAGATTTTTTTCTATCTAATATATCTTTAGATGAACTTTCAGATAAAGATAATTTAATACTACTACTATATCAAGCTGGATATCTTACTATTAAAAGATATGATTCTATAAATAAACAGTACTATCTATCATTCCCTAATAGAGAAGTAGCAGTAGCTTTTAATTTGAATCTTGTTAAAAGTTTTTGGAATAAGGATTATAGTTATTTTTCTCAATATAAAAGTATTGCATCTTATCTGGTTAAACAAGATATAGATAGCTTTATAAAAGGAGTTTCTGATTTATTTAAATCCTTAACTAAAACACCTCAGAAGTATCATGAAAATGCTGTAGAGATGGTGTTAGCACTGGTTCTTAGAATGGCAGGAAACTGTAGGGTGGAGGAACAAACAAGAACTGGAGAAGGTATTAGTGATATTGTGGTAGAAACAAAAGATTCGATTTATATAATAGAATTAAAGATGGATAAAACATCACAAGAAGCTCTACTTCAGATAGAAAATAAAAAATACGCTGATAAGTATATTACAAGTCCAGAGTATAAAGATTTCAAGGTTATAGGAATAGGACTTTGTTTTAGTTCTTCTAATTGTAGGCTTATAGGACATGAGTGTAGGGAATTTATAAGATAGAATTATTATTTTTTATTTTTTTATTAGAAGAACCCTTAAATCCAAGTAGTATTGATATGTAGGCATTTTTTTATTTAGATAAATTAATATGAAAAAATACCACCCTATTCGGGGAACTCTTCTGTTTTATAAGTCCCAGCTTAAGTGTAATTGTTTTATTCTTTAATTATCTATCTACATTAGTACAACTATATTTTGAAACCTCTGATAGGTTTCGATCGAGTATGGATACCGACTCGTCAACATTATCATCGCTAAATGTAAGGGTCAGATATTCTGCAGATGTACCACATCTTTCATCTACAAAAGGTGGAGCTATAGAATCACTAGTGAGTTTTACGTATCCATATATACAATTTTCAGCATATGATTCTTGTTTTAGTATTACATTCTTATCTGATACAGGAATGAGTTCATACTTAGTTTTACAGCGTTTGGAGAATAATTTGTTTAGACTAAAGGGTTCTTGTACGTCGGATAATCTATAAAAAAATCTATGGTTACCAGGAAAAGGAGAATATTCAAACACTTCAACATCACAGTGGTTCGATCCTGTATCTATAAAATTGTAACCATATACTTGTCTTTTATAGTGATAATAATTTTTATTTTTGGTTGTTAGTTCTTTGATTTTTGCGTCCTCATTTTTTGAAGGTACATTAGCTAATTTTTTCAGTTGAGCTAGATCTTTATAGGAATAATTAACTTCTTTAAGTGTTGGGTAAAATTTATATTTAGGAGGAAGTTTCCCATCATAAGGATCATAAACATCAGGAGCACTGCTACTGGTAATATCTTCTGCTACGTATACGTCATATAATTCAAAATTCTTATATTTTTGATTTCTACTTACAAAGATACCTAAGTTGGTTGCTTCTTCTATTATATCCTTAGCATAGGAACAAGACCAAGATTCTATCCCGGCAGGAGAGGTCTCATCGGAGTCCCCCTTATGAGAACATGAGGATGTTGATAATAATAGAGATAATAACAAAACGAATCTTAAAAATAAGTGTAATCCTTTACTCATGAAATCTCCTGATATAATAATATCCTACATTGATAACGAGTTTAAATTCTTATCTACGTTCTTTTACCTGATTATTTTATTGGTACTTTTATAAGTGTAACAACTATCTTATTATATCAACGAAAAACACTACTGTAAATTATTAACACTTAACAGATAAGTCCTATCTAAAAGTGTTATGATATACCTAAAACGTAGGATAAATATGAATGAACGGACGAAACCACAAGGAAATGGTGGAGGTAAGGAGGATCGAACTCCTGGCCTTTGGAATGCAAATCCAACGCTCTACCATCTGAGCTATACCCCCACGCAGAGGAA
>CACXFL010000002.1 GCA_902766925.1 uncultured bacterium
ACCAATATGACACCTTCCATAAAAAGGTAAAAGATGATGCTCACACATACTGTAAAACTCAATATCTTTTACAATAACCATATCGTGGTAGGGTTCATCAAAACAAGCCCCTCCTACAACCTGATCCAAAGTCTTTGAATATCCCGAGGTTAAAAAAGCAAATGATCTTGCTACCCTATCAGGAGTTCTCCTAAGTCCATCTCGAGTTGGATCCTCACCTAATTTTAAAAGAAGCTCTTTAATCAATTTTTGCATAAGATATACCCATCCCTACCTTGTTCTAGAATAGTTCTTCTAATAAAAAATCAAGGATTAATAAATAGAAAAAACAAATTTTTTATAAACTACCCAACAAATTAAATGGTAGATCCCTCTGCTCAGACATAAGATATATTGAAATCTTTAGAATATACTCAGAATTCTTATCAGTTTCTCCAAATTTCTTCCATCTTAAAAAAGATAATGACCAACAATCCGTATATGGTTTATAAGTAAAACCCGTTTTTAACTCATAATCATCATCAGCATGATTTTTCTCAGAAATCTTTTTGGAATAATAGCCAAAAAGCTCAATATTCGATAGTACCTTAGATCCTAGATTCACCGTGGTAGTATAGGTATTTGTGGTATCAAATTTTCCTTCTTTTTCAAGATAACTAAACTCAGAACCTATCTGATATTTAAAACTCAAAGAAGTTTTAAATATCACAGGAAGATATACACTGAAAGTCTGAGAAGAAAAATCTTTATAGTAGAAGTTATAGTACATGTCTGAATAGAATTTAAAATCTAAGATAGAAGTATTTCCCGTAAGATATAATTCACTCCAAGGATGAGCTAACTCAGACTCGTTATATGAAGATCCATCCTCTTTACCATGTTTTTTCTGAGACTTTCTCTCTGAAGCTAGGATAAAATCATAATATATTGAAGATTCTAAATTCAACAAATTATATCTATCTGAATCAAATAACCTATATCTATCTATTTTCCATTTTAAAAATTCATCGTCATATACATCCTGGTAATTAGAATAAGAAAGAGTAGAAGCTATCTCTTGTCTTGCTTGATCATAATAGGAATCATATTTTGAACTTTGAGCAGCATCCCTAGATTCTAACTTCCAAGTTTTTTCCAACAGATGCCAACGTTGAATTGTTTTAAGACCTATCTTATGATGTCTTTTCATAAGTGCAGAAGAAGAAATTTCAGAACTTGCCACTTCCTTCCCCTTATCTGTAGCAAAATACATAGTAGTAGTGTCATCTATATAATCCGTACCGTAAGAACCGTTCCATTTTACATAAGGTCTTACATCATAAGATAATATCCAGTCCATATAATGCTTAAAAATCTTCTGGTTATCATTATCGTCCTTATAAAAAAGCATCTGACCATCTAAAGGAAGATTTATGTTAAAGCCAGTATTAAAACTGGATACCGAAGCATGATTGTCTCTAAGTCCTTTATAGGTAATATACCTAAAATCAGATCTAAAGAAGTAATCTATAGTAGTAGCTCCCTTATTACTTATAGGAGTAAGAAGCGAGAAGTTTACTCCTGACCAACTCCCATCCCCCTTAAACTCAATATCATCGATACCTATATCTTTCTTGTCACGAATTAAATAATTATCTACCCCAATTCTAAAATAAATATCATGATCAAAACCAATCCCTAGATTATAGTACTTTGAATACAAACTGGAATAGACAGGAATCTGTTGTCCTGAATAACTCTTATGGGTAAGATTACCATCAGCAAAATCAGACCCTATAGCAAAGAAAAAATTGTTACTATCATAATTTAAACGTAATTGACTGAGATTATAAAAACTTACATTAATATAATCATCAAAAGCAGATTCTATATCTCCAGTTACTCCTAAATCATCTTTATATCTATGATCCGAATAAGCATTTAAATCTAGATGCAGTGACAGTCTTGGATTAATAAACAACAATCCATTTCCTACAGCAGACCAACGATAATTGTTTGAAGGATAGTAGAGTTTAGATTCTATAACCGACAGATCTTCTCCACCTAATTCCCGGTAATACTCTAGACTATCATCTCTAAGTTTTTTAGCATCTAACCATTTTCTATCCCTGAGTCCATCTACCCTTAAATCAATCCCAGAAAACTCCCTATACCTGTACCTATATTCTATACCAAGTTTTCCACCACGTTTTGCTATATAATCTCCAGTAATAGTAGAATCCATGTTATCCCCTAGATTTAAAAACAGAGGTTGGGAATACATAAATCCTGAACTTTTCCTGTTACTTATACTTGGAAGAAGTAGACCAGTTTGTCTTTTATTCTTCAAAGGCACCCTTAGATATGGAAAATACAGTACTGGTACCCCTTTTATCTGTAGTACTGGATTATATACATCAGCATAACCTCCGAGTTCTGCTTCAATACTGGAAGCAGCAAATCCCCAAGGAGCTGGCTCATCCATACATTTACACGGAGTCCAAAAAGGTCTTTCCATAGTATACCTATGGGTATCTACTTTCTCTATTTTACTTCCCTCTATCATAAAAAACGAAGTAGATCTTCCAACATATCCCTTGGAAATAACTTCTTCCCAGTATTTTCTTCTAATCTTGTATCTGTCTCTTTTAGATTTATTCATTTGAGCCAGAGAAGAACTTTCCTGTCTTTGAATAAGTTGTTCTTGCTCCAACAGTAGAGCATACTTTGAAATATAGTTAGAATCTGGCTTCTGTTCATATAAAAACTTTAACTTCTTTTTCTTCTGATTAACCTCAGCTAACCTCAAAGCCCTCTGTTCTTCAAAATGTACCTCTTTAGGAGAAAAGCCTAAAATAGAAATACTGATCTTTTTAGCAGTATCAAGATCTCCTATTCTCATAGTACAATTTACACACAAAAAATCCCTACTTTTAATATAATAACTAACTCTATCCCCAACCAGAATCTGATCCTCAGTAAGAAACATTACATGTCCTTCAGCCCTTACCTCTTGATCCTTGTGAGATAACTGAACCCTATCTGCAGTAAGAATAATTCCTCCCGCTACAGCTACCACGTCCCCTTCAAATACCTGAAGTTTTCCATTTCTACTAAAACTCGTTGTGTTAGCATCAAAAAAAGTCTTACTTCCCTTAAAACTCTGAGCATTTAAAACGTCCTGATAATTAAGACAAACCAGTAAGACCCCAGTAAAAAAAACAAGTCTTAGGATATAGTTTCTAATTATAACTGTAAAACTACCTTCTATCATAAATTCTTCTAGGATAAATTTTAAAATACTTTAAAATCTCCCCAACCCCGTATACAGATCCACATACCCAAAAATCATAGTATATATCTTTACAATCTTTCCACAATAAATCAAATGAAGTATAAAATTTAGTGGACCCGTCCCCAGTTAAAAAAGGAAAAATTTCCTCTTTTGTCACACTTCTTTCACTTCCAGATTGAAATATATAAATCCTATCAAATACTCCTTGGAGCATCTTTATCACTGTTTTATAATCTTTATCCTTAAATATAGAAACCAAAGCTACCAAAGGTTTCCCCTCTGTCCTACCAATTTGTTTAACCCTTATGGTAAAATTTTTCACCCCATCTTCGTTATGGCATACATCAACCCTTAAAACCTTAACACTACCATCGTCAAACTGGAGTTCTATCTTCTGATATCTTCCAAATAATGTTGGTGGAAGTCTTAGTTTCTCATCAGATATAACTACCTTACTAACAGATTCTTTCTCCTCTACCCTTACCCTAACTTCATTACTCCAATCCTTCTTCAAAATCTTTTCTATCCTTCGGTCTAAATCACTTTTATCAATTCCAAATCCATATCTTTCAATAATAAACCTAAAAACCACCGTGGATAGTGCAAAGTTTTTACTAAGTACCTTAATATCTTTTATAGAATGAGGGACCTTAAAAATTACTTCTTCTTGAGGGTCCATACAGATACTAAATTCTCCCCGATCTTCTCTATAAATCCAGCTGGTTCCATATTCATAGACCATGCATCCTTGGGATACTACCCTCTGTTTTATCTGATTTTTCTTTTGTGTTGAAACTCCACCAAGATCAGACCAAAAACTTTGTCTCCCATGGATAATTCCAGCTTTTTGCTCAAATATTTCATCCAAAGTACTACCAAGGTATTTTGTATGATCAAGACTAATACCAGTTATTACACTCGTTTCTGCTGGGAAAATATTTGTAGCATCAAATACTCCTCCCATACCTACTTCAAATATATTAATCTTTGTATTTTTTTTAAAAAAAACATACCCTGAAAAGATAGTCATCTTTTCAAAATAGGTAAGATCATCAAATCTTTTCCCCAAGATTTGCTTAAGCTTAGAGTAAATATCATCAAATTCACTATCATCTATAAAACTATCCCCTATGTAGATACGTTCTAATTCTTCTACTAAATGAGGAGAAGTATAAAGTCCACAACTTACCCCAAAATTTGTAAAAAAAGTTGCAAGATATGATGAGGTAGATCCTTTCCCATTAGTCCCTCCTACGATAATACAGGGAGTTTTACTAATATATTCGTCAAACTCAGAGTCTTGCGATCTAAGATAACTCATACACTCCCGAACTACCCCTAAATCCGCTCGTATATTATTAGAGGATCCAAACTTATTTTCAAAATTGGTTACCATATCAACCAAAACCTATCTTAACCCCTTAAGTGGAAGATCCGAAATTCAACTCTTCTTGTTTATACTTAGAGCTAGATAGAATATTGAGGATTTGAGCTATTTTTACCCTAAGAGCATCCCGATGACAAATCATATCAAGCATTCCATGCTCTAGTAAAAACTCAGAACGTTGAAATCCTTTTGGTAACTCCTGTCCTATAGTTTGTTGAATTACCCTAGGACCAGCAAAACCTATAAGAGCCTTAGGCTCCCCTATATTTACATCCCCTAACATAGAAAAACTTGCAGCTACTCCCCCTGTAGTAGGATGCGTCAAAACAGATATAAATGGGATTTTCTCTTTTTTCATCTTAGCAATCATCGTACAGGTCTTTGCCATCTGCATAAGTGAAAGAATACCTTCTTGCATCCTAGCTCCACCAGAAGCAGAAAACACTATAGCACAGGTTCTATTATCTATACTCCTTTGAAAAAGTCTTACTAGTTTTTCTCCTACTACAGATCCCATAGATCCACCCATAAAAGAAAAATCAAATACTCCAAGCTCTACAGGTCTTCCGTACAGTAATCCCCTTCCACAGATTATAGCATCCAATCTTTTAGTATTCTTTTGACTTTTATGAAGTCTATCTTCATAAGACTGAGTATCCACAAACCCTAGTGGATTATCACTTTCTAGATTTACATCATATTCTTCAAAAGTATCTGGATCTAAAAATCTTCTTATTCTTTCTTCAGGAGGAATGGTATAGTGGTGTTGACATTTGATACATACATATTGATTATCTTCAAAATCTCTTTTAAATATTATTTCCCCACACTCATCACACTTATACCAAAGTCCTTCTGGATAATCTTTTCTAACGTTATCTTTAAAAAGAGGTGCTTTTTCAATACTAGACCATGACATGCATAAATCCTTTACAAAAAAATATCAAAAACCATATAAATCATAGTTAATACTCTTACTTATATACCGTTAAGAGTACAAATACCCACTCAAAAAGTCAAATACTGTTATACTTAAGATCTTTACTTAATCGTTGATAAGATCTATCAACTATTGTTTAATTTTAAAGGTAGTGTTGTATAAAAAGTTGGCTACTTCTTTTTAAAAAATATTGATAATTTTTGTTTTTATCTTCTATTTAAGGATCTATCTATGAGTAAAAAATTTTTAAAAATTATGTGTTATTTGGTACTCGGTTTTTCTTTTTATTCCTGTGGAGATGATAAAAAGGATTCGGATCCTGAAACCTTTTTATCGTCCTGTGAAAACACTTGGAGTAGAAACTATTCGATGTTTTCAATACCTACAGATTGGGTTGTTCAATATGTAAAATCCACTGAATCAGATACCATTGAACAAAAATATAAAGCAAATCAACAAGGAGATAGTATAGCAATAAATATTTCTGAAGATGAAGATGATACCGAAACAATAAATACCAGCAAAGCCAAGTTTTTAGCCCAATGCGATCAACGTCAACACGCTTATAAAGACCAAGGCGATCAAATAACTGATACAACACTTGAAGGAAAAAATGTCCTCCACGTTAAAACTACTATAACTCATGATCTTGCTCAAAAAATTATTGCAGGTAAAGATGATAGTTCTGAGTTTGCTACAGCTCTATCAGCTGCACCAGCTGATACTACAGTAAATTATATTGCTGACATTAGTTACGATTTTTTAATTATCAATGAAACCCTGTATTTTGAATCCTCTGGTACCAAATATACAAATAGCTATAAAGCCTCAAAATTTAATAACTAATCCTGATTTGACTTGATATCATTATCTACCACAAAAAGAGAAAGCTCCAAGATAAGCTTTCTCTTTTTTTATAACTATTTAATATAATTATAATTTTTAAGGATTGATTAGTATCCATTTTCGTTATATAGATTATGGTTTGTATTTAAAACTCTAAGGATTTTTATATGGTATCTAAACTAAAATCAGATCTTTCAATACAAGAAAATCTAGACGGTGGTTCTAAAAATCTAGCTTGGATTCCCAAAGAGGATCCAGGATCTTTTTTAGCTCTGGATTGGTCTACAATACTTGAGAGAAAAGACGCCAGGATGTATGTTAGAAATCTTCCTTCTCAAGTACTTTTTTATTCTTTAAAAAGAATGGATAAGGATATGCTTCCATCGGTTGTTCCTCTTCTTTCAAACGAACAACTTCTTCGTATAATTGATTATGACGCTTGGACTAAAGATAGATTGGATCCAGGGAAAGCTTTCTTTTGGTTATCTAAATTTAAAACACTAGAAGATCTAGCTTTTAGATACAAAAGTCTTGATGAAGAATATCAAGTAGCTCTTCTTCAAAACTACATAAAACTCTTTACCAAAGAAGAACTTGAAGAACTTCCTCAAAATATTCAAGACAACTGTATCCCTTTTACAGATGAGCTTTACTATTTTATAAACACTGATAATGAAGAGATCTTCAGTTATATCAAAAACCTAATTCTTTCTGCTATTGATATGGATGTAAGTTATGCTTACAATCTTTTGGCTTTTTCCTACTACACTCCTCCAAATGAGCCAGAACAACTTCTATCTCAATTTAGAAAAGCTCGTTTAGAAGAAGATGGATTTGTATCTTTTGAAGAAAGTGAATCTGTATTTGCAGTATCTGGTTCTTTAGTAAAAAGACTTATGAATAAATACAATAACTCTAGTTCTAGTAAAGAATCTGAGACAATGGACTCTAATTCAAAAAAAATCATAAATGTTAGTTATGATTTAAAAGGAAGAAGCTTTTTATCTTATGTAATAGAATTTGCTAAAAATGCAGACTGGACTCAAACTGATGCAATTCATTTAGAGTTAAAACTTTTATATCTAGCAAACTGTCTTACAACAGCCTGTCAACTAGATCCAACCGATGTTAAAGGGTGTTTAAGATTAATGGATATTATAAAATCTGTAACAGGACTTGGACTTGAATACATAAGTGGTGGAGATCCTTCTAAAGCATCAAATATTCTTCAAAAAGAAAATCTAAAACTTTTGTTTCAATCAGGTCTTTATATCCTTCATATGTTTCAAGACAGTATAATTTCTAAACTAGAACAAATTGGAGTAGACAGAACCAAAACTCAATACATAAAAACACATATGAAGGAACAAAAGTGGGCAAATGTTTTAAATTATCTCGATTCTGAGTTTATATCAGAACCTGGTTTTGATTTAAGAATAATTGCTACTCTTAAAGCTTGTTTTAATCGTTTTCCTATGAAAAAAATTAAAAAGAACGTCTTTGATTCTGGTTTAGGTACTGATTCAGGTTCTGACTCTTCCAAAGTTATTGATGATGTATTTTCTCCTATAGGATCCTTACATGATCTAAAAGAAGCTTACGAAGATGTTTTAGGAGAACTTGAGAATTTAAATAAGGATACTAAGATTAAATAACATAACAGTAAAATATAATCTAAGGAAATACCATGAGTAGCAATAGCAAAAAAGACCAAGGTTCAAAAACAGCTAATTCTAAAAAAAATCAACCAACTAAAGCAAGTAAAGATTATACTACCTATAATATAGATGATGATTTCTTACTAGAGATGACAGATCTAATGAATACTAAGTATCAATCTGTACTTTTCGGTGGTAAACGTTTTGAAATAAAGACTAAATACGAATACGAAATTCTAACAGTTTCTGTAATTCTTTCTAACCCTGATAAATCTTACTACTATCCAGTAGAAGCTAGAATTCAGAACAAAAAAGAGGAGTTATCCCCACTTGAAGCTGCTGCTTTTCTTATAGATTTTATAGATCTTTATTTTGAAGAGTATCTTTTTGAGGATGAAAATTTATTTATTCCTATAGATTGGACTCCGTTTACATATGATGCTGTAGATTTTCAACTTAAAGGTCAGATTCTAAACCTTAAACTAGAACAACAGGCTGATGAACTAATTAAAAATAATGAACCATCTTCTAAAAAGAATTAGACCATCTATATTCTTATTTTCCTTCAACCCTACAAGATATCCTAGGCAATTTTTTCCTTCTGGTATGATAATTCCAAAAACAAAAGATGGATCCAAGATAATCTTGGATCCATCGATATTTTTAAATATTGCCAAAGCAATATAATTAAGAACTAAAATTCCTAATTATTTTCTTTTTGCAACTTTTCTAACTGTTTTTTTAGGAGCAGCTTTTTTTACTAATTTTTTAGGGGCTGCTTTTTTTACTAATTTTTTTGTAGCTTTTTTTGGAGCAGCTTTTCTTACAACTTTTTTTGGAGCAGCTTTTTTTACAACTTTTTTAGGAGCTGCTTTTTTTACTAATTTTTTAACAACTTTTTTTGGAGCTACTTTTTTTGTTGCTTTCTTTACAACTTTTTTTGTAGCTTTTTTTACAACTTTTTTAGGAGCTGCTTTTTTGCAACATTTTGTTGTACATTTTTTTGTGGCCATTTATTTCTCCTTTCCTTGAAATTAATTGCCTTAACCTGTTTTAAACTTCAAAATGCAATAGAAAAAATTTCATTTCCATAGCATTTTACGAGACATCATCACTGATATATTTTTCAATCTACTTTTATCATATCATAAATTTTTCAAAAATATACCATCCAAACAGCAAAATCTTTATCTTTTATCGACACCATTTTTTATTTATTTAATGGCCGAGCAAAAATATTTAGTACCGATTGAACTCTAGCACGTTTAGCACTCTCTTCTGAGATATCTGTTTGAGTACTATTTTTATAGACTTTTTCAACTTTTATAAACTGAGAAAAACCTCTATTTTTTAACTCAATAAAAGTTGTATTTTTTTTCAAAAAAAGAAAAATAATATTTGAGTTTCCAGAAGCGTCAATCAGATTTTCTATATTTTCTACAAATTCTTCACCTACGCTAGAGACCCTAACAAAGTTAACTATACCATTTACATTAGATTCAGAAAAGATTGCTGATTGTTCCTTTATGTCGTATTCAGAACTTAGAAGTTGGTAATAATTTTCTAGTTCTCTGGTTTTTAAGAATAGATGAGTACTTTTAGGACTTAAAAGAGATAGTTCAAAATTACCAAGTTTTTCACAGGCTTTTTGCCATTTTTGTCCTAAATCCTTAAGGGTATTATCAGTTATACTTGTAAATATTTTTTCTACCTTATACTTATTTGCAATTGATTCTAGTCTTACTAATTGTTCTTCTTTCTTCTTCTTATATCTTAAAATACCTTCAATTTCAGACAGAAGAATTGCAGGATTTGTAAGATCTTCTTCTTTTTGGGAGTTAGTAAGAGTTCTCCATTCTTCAACAAGACTCTTTAATGAATTAATATTATTTTGTTTTTTTAGATATTCTCTTTTATACCTTTTTTGTTTTTCTATTTTTTCACTTACATCATAATAAACAGCAACTACCTTCATTAACTGTTCTAGATTTATAGCTGGATCAACTCCATATTCTTTACATAGTTTAGTCCAATTTCCTCTAATTCTTGTATATTCAAGTCCTAAAAGATCATGAGCCTCTTCTAATTTAGTAATAAAATCAAGATAATCCTTCTTACCTGTATTTAATTTAGAGTGAAGTTCTCCAAGTCTTGATAGAGCAAAATCAACAGAGGCTTTTGAATTTTCTAATCTTTCAGATCCATTTACTACCTGAGAATCTGGGGAAACAAAACCTTTAAATATGGTTGATATATTCTTTTTACCACCTTTTTTATCATCTTCTAGATATGAGGACAAAACTCCAAGACTATGTTCAAGATCTGAAGTAATTTGAGAACTATTTGATAGAAGGTCTTGAAGATTTTGAATAAAGTCCTTGTATACTGAATCTATCTTAACTGTTCTTAAACTCTTCATTTTTTGGGAAGAAAGCAGAAGTTTCTTATAAATTTCTACCTGAGACAGACTAGAGATAAGTTCAGACCATGGAGGTACGGGTGCAGACATCGATAAATTATATTTTGAGGTTAACTCTTTTATCACCGATTCTGTTCTTAGGATATTATCTTTTATATTTTTTATAGGTTCTGAGTTAAGAACAGGAGTGGCTTTATCATAAATTCTTTTAAGACAAGAGACCTCTTTTGTTAATTTTTCAATATAACTTGCATCATATACTTCTAGATTTTTTTCTTCTTTTATCCCAAGTTTTTTTTGATTTAATACTTCATGATAACGAAGATATATCTTTTGCATATAAGAATTAATAAAGCTTGCTTCCTTATAAGATAGGGGTCTTAAACCACTAGAAGATATAATTTTATTTAATTCTTTAACCTTAGAACTAATAAGATCTTTTACCTGTTTTTTAGATTCTATAAGATTATCTTGAGCTTCATCTATACTTCTAGAATACAGGGTATGATCTTTTACAAATAAATCTATAGATTTAATCATAGATCTAGGTTGATTATCATTATCTTCATCTGATTTTTCTATTTTTAAGAAAGAATCATCTAGAAGAATATCATTTATAAAAGATGAAAAAACTATACCCTCTACCTGTGAATTATTCTGGTAGATCTTATATGTCCCATATTTCTTTTCTACCATCCAGGTATTTCCATTATTATCTACAAACTGGCATGATACAAAAGTATTTTTATCTGTATCTTTTTCATCAAATAAAAATCTTAAAGCTTCTTCAATATCAGATTTACCAGAGCTTTCATCTACACAAACAAGATTTCTATACTCTTTCTGTCCATAGTTTAATTTATAAACTAATATGTTTTGATCTGTATCAAACCCATCCGTCCAATTCTTACAGTAGCTAATAGAAGTTATTATCACCTATTACTCCTAAAAGATAAGATTAGATAAACATTCTTCCTTGATTAAAATGTTTTTGCTTAATAACTTGTTTTGAATTAACTTAGAAAATTTCCCATCCTATTTTTATTATATATTGAAAATCCTAGATTACAAAATACCTCCAGGATCTTTTTTTAAAGGTTCAGATAAAAAAAATCTCCTTACACCCAATAGGTATAAGGAGAAAATTTTTAGCTTTTATAAATTAGTACGGAAACAAAAGTATTTTTAGGCTATTTGATTACCTCTAGTACAAGAGCTGTTCTAGAAGGAGTATATAATTCTAAAGAATATGGTTGAGAATGAGATCCTGGAGCTTTTCCTTCATAAATTACACTCTTATCAATTCTATCGTATCCTCCAAATGAGGCCTCATCTGAACTAAACACAACCCTATATTTTCCTCCAAAAGGAACTCCAAATCTATAGCTAGGAATAGAGGTAGAAGGATTAAAATTAAATACAAAAATCAGATTTGATCTTTCAAATATCATTATCTTATTATCATTATCCATATTTAATTGTCTTGGAGCATATGAAGACATAACAGAATAATGATCACAAAGTTTTATCATGGCTTTATCAAAATTTTGTAGATATTCGTATTTCAGTTTAGGATCATCTACAAGATGCCATTGTCTTTTAGCGTATTTATAAGACCATCCGTTTCCAGCACGAGGGAAATCTACCCATTCTGGATGACCAAACTCATTTCCCATAAAGTTTAGATAAGCCTCTCCTCCTAAAACTATAGTGACAAATCTTATCAGTTTATGAAGAGCAATTCCTCTATCTATAATAAAAGAATTATCGTCTTTATTCATATGCCAGTACATCTCTTTGCACATGAGCCAAAATGCTATAGTTTTATCTCCTACCAGAGCTTGATCGTGAGATTCACAGTAACTAACGTGTTTTTCTCCATATCTTCTATTTTGAAGTACAGACCATATCTCATTTATATTCCAATCTTCATCACGATAATGTTTAAGTATTTTTATCCAGTAATCCGGAACTCCCATAGAAAGTCTATAATCAAAACCTATTCCACCCTCAGATACCTGTCTACATAGTCCTGGCATACCACTTACATCCTCTGCAATACTTATAGCTCCAGGTTTAATTTTATGGATAAGCTCGTTAGCTAATTGAAGATAACAGATAGCATCGATATCTATATCATGGAAATACCTGTCGTAATGATCAAAAGCACAACCCATTCCATGATGTAGATACATCATAGAAGTTACTCCATCAAAACGAAATCCATCAAATCTAAATTCTTCTAACCAATATCTGATATTTGATAATAGGAATTGAACTACCTCTAACTTAGAGTAGTTAAATACTTTAGAATCCCATAAATTATGATCCCCACGAGGAGGAGCGTGAAAATACTGATAATCAGTTCCATCAAATTGATTAAGACCTTCTAGAGTGTTTTTACAAGAGTGAGAATGAACTATATCCATTATAACAGCAAGCCCCATACCGTGAGCTGTATCGATGAGGTCTTTAAGTTCATCTGGAGTTCCAAATCTAGAAGAAGGAGCAAAAAAGTTAGATACATGATATCCAAAAGATCCATAGTATGGATGTTCTTGAATAGCCATAAGTTGAACTACGTTGTAACCATCTTCTTTTATACGAGGAAGGATATTATCTTTAAACTCTTTATATGTTCCAACACCTTCTTTTTCTTGAGCCATACCAATGTGAGCTTCATATATTTTATAAGGAAAATTTAACTCCGGTTTAAAACCTGTATTTTTCCATTTAAACTGAGATTTCCAAACACATGGAACAAACTCTTTAGTATCTTCATTTTGAATAACATAATTAGCATAGGCTGGAATTCTTTCCATATCTTTTCCTCCGCCTATAACTCTTACTTTAAATTTAGATCCTGGAACTAACTTAGGATTAGATTCTATAGGTAAAAATATTTCCCAATTACCATTATCTATCTTAGTTAATGGATGAGAGTAACGATTCCAATTATTAAAATCTCCAGTTATAAACAAAGCATTAGCATTAGGAGCCCATTCTCTATAGTAATATCCTTTAAGTTTTTTTGCTTCATCATAACAAGGATTAAGTCCGAAATATTTATAAGCTCCCGCAAAACTATACACACTCTCAGAACATCTTAGGATATCTTCTACCCTAGATAGATAGTATCTATATCTAAATTTTAAAGCCTCATTATAAGGAGCCAGCCAAGGATCTATTTTTATTAAAGAAGTACCATCAACCTGTTCTATAATTCTAGCCATACTTAACCCTTAATTATGTTTATTCCTGCTATTAGTCAGTCTTGGCCCTTTATCACAAGAACCTCTTTCTGCTTAATACCATGATACTATCCGATATCAAACTCTATTTTTCAACCATTTACTCTTATTTATATGTAAAAGCTACTTATTAATCCCGCCTGATCCTCTTAGATAACCATATTTTTGATATTTTTTTGTAGATATAACTTGGTAAAAGTTGTTCAATAACTATAGTAGATATTGTTTTTTAGATCTACGATGTAACTTTTTTCTTATTTTGAGATTTCTGTCCTGGTTAACTTTTAAGTGGACAAACCAAGAAAGAGTACTATGGGTCAGAATCCGCTTGGAGGTTTTCATTTATGGCATCTAAACTTTACATTGGCAATTTACCTTTTTCTACAACTGAAGACGTATTAAAAGACTTATTTTCAAAATCTGGTACAGTTGAATCAGTTAAAATAATTGTAGATCAAGCCACTGGTCGTTCTAAAGGCTTTGCTTTTATAGAAATGTCTACAGAAGAAGAAGCAAACGAAGCAGTTTCTTCTATGAACGGTATTGAGCTTGAAGGTAGAAAAATAAAGGTTGATCTTGCAAGACCTAAAGAAAAAACAGGAAGATTTTCAGGTCCTAGAAGAGATTTTAATAGATAATTTATTTATGTTACTGTACTTATTAATTTAAGTGTTGATACAGCCCTTTCTTTCAAAAAGGGCTGTTTTTTTTATTAAGCATAAAAATTTCACTGAAGCCTCTTTTCCATATGACAAAAACCCTTTAGATTCTTCTAAGTTATAAGATATTTTGATTTAATTTCATAATTTTATAAAAAAAATCCGACTGTTCTTATGGATTTGTTCTAGGTAGGATTTTTATGAGTATCTATATCTTAAAAGTTAAATACACATTATCCATAATTTTTATGGGTTTACTCTTAGTAGTTAATACCAGCTGTTCCAATACTAACCTACATGCAGATAGAACAGCACAAGACAACCTAAACAATGATATACTTATTAAAGTAGATAAGACACAGATAGAACTTGAAAGCTTATCTATGGTTAAAAAGCTAGAACAAACTAATTTTAGAGTTCCTCTAGATATTTTGTTGGTTATCGATAATTCTACTTCCATGAAAGCTTATCAGGAAAATCTTTCTACTCAACTTCAAGCTTTAATTTCAGCTCTAGATGAAGATACAGACTGGAGGATTGTAGCTACTTCTACTACCCCAGAAGCTGTTAAGGATCCTAATTTAACTCCTAAAACCTGTATTCTAACAAAAAATGATGGATCTCCTATTATGATAGAAGCAAAAGATTATAGAGATCCTAAAAAAAGAGAAAGTGTACGTGAAACTTACAGAGCTCTTATCAGTATGGATGATAAAGATCGAGTAGGTTACGAGGAAGGACTTTATAAAATACTCGAAGCATTAAACCTTGTAAACAAGGAAACTTTCGCTAAGGTTAAAAAAGCCGATCCTACCTATAACGTAGAAGAAGCTGATTTTAAAGAACAGACTCCTTGTCCTGTATGGCGTAGACCTGATACTAAACTTGTTATTTTAATTCTTTCTGATGAGGATCACTGCTCTTTTAACCACTATGCTACTTTTTCAACAGCTTGTACTATAGTGGATCCTACACCTATAAGTGATCATCAAGTAAATGCTAAATTAATGACAAGCACTGATCCTTATAAGAATTTATTAGAAGATGATCTGTTTCCAGGATTTGATACATATCAATCAAATCTTCCACCAAGGGAACAAAGATGTATCTTGCGTGTTGATGAAGGAGATAGTTACTCTTTTTTCTATGGAAAAACCCAGTGTAGACAGTATGACAGTAGTTTTATAGATCCCGAAAAACCTACCTCCTATACAGTAGGTATGACCGATAGGACTAATTCTTCTCGAATTTTTATGAACTACCTTCTTCAATCTGTAGGAAAAAAGAAAAACGTAAAAATATACGGTATACTTAATACAAACCCAGATGTACATAAACTTGGGTTTTCAGATTCTTACGTATATCAAAAAGTAGTAGAAGAAACTGGAGGAATATCAAAAGATATCCATACAGGTAATAGTAGTTCTGACGCTTATAAATCACTTCTAGAAGAGATATCCAGTAATATTCATGCTTCAATGATAGAACATTTAGGACTTAGCCATATTCCTGAAAGAGTTAATACTATCACTCTTGGAGCTTTAGATGAAGAAGGAAATTTCATTCCTAAAAAAGTTTTAAAAGAAGAAGAATACTCTGTTATTAACGGGAATATATCATTTACAGAAATAGACTCAGTTGGAGAATTCACTCACGCAAAAATAGATTACTACACAGTAAAAACTATAGAATAGATAAAATCTTTAAATATCCTATCTATAAAACAAATATCTGATTAAAAGAGCTTGACCTGATTTAATCTAGCTTAAGAGGTATTTTTCTCTTTTTTTTAAAATAATTTAGATGTTTGAAAAAATTTCTTGTATAATTACTACTATGGTTATCATACGAGATTCAGACTTGGAGTTTATATGTTTAAAATTATTCTAACTATTTTTACATCTATTTGTATCATATGCATGTTTACAGCTTCTTGTACCCAACGAGCAAAACCAACTATCGGAACCCCTTCATCAGGGTATAATTCTCCTAGTTGGAATCCACCTATAAGTTCAGGAGATCAGTTTCCTTCAAATGCTCCTTCTTCTAGTAGTAGTTCTTCTTCTAGTAGCAGTGGTAGTGGTAGCAGTGGTAGCAGTAGCAGTAATAATCCATCAACTCCTTCTAAGCCTTCTACTCCAAGTTCAGGTGGAGGTACATCTGGGGATCAAACCACAATCATTATAAATACAACCATCGGTGAGTAATTAACGTAACGTGTTAAAACACAGAAAGCTGTTGTTAGTTGTTATATTTAAAAACAAAGCTAAAGTACAACGATGTTATTTTTATTAGCTTATAATACAGGATCCATAGCTAGATATTTAACTGTAGCATTTTTATCATTAAAACTTATACCCTTAGGAACTATTCGTTTCTTTTTGTATCTAGCTTGGTTTTTATAAAACTGCTTGTAAAAGAGTTTTTAGAGTTAATTAGCTATTTTTTAGCTATTATCTTGTTTTTATTACTTTTTTCGAATAGTAGATTCCCATATTTACAATCTACTATTCAGTCTTTTATACCCACTATATTTATTTTTTTTACACTCCGTTATTCTAGACTATTCCAAAAAATATGTAACTTGTTGATTTATATAGGATAGTATCCTTAAAAAAATTTGGTATACTTCTTGTATAATAGATAACAAAAGATTTAATACGGAGTGAAATATGAAAATAAATCAAATTACATCTATTCTTTTGGCTTGTGTTTTAGGACTATCACTTTCAGCTTGTATACAAAAAGCTCCCCCTGTTGTTGTTCCTCAACCTGATCAACAACAAATAATTAATACACCAAATAATCCAAATACACCAAGTACACCAAGTAC
>CACXFL010000003.1 GCA_902766925.1 uncultured bacterium
GTACATTATTTTTTTCTGTAAGTTGATCTAACTTTAATATACCCTTGAAAAAAGAAAAATCCTTTGGAGTAGATAAGTACTCTAAAATATCAAACTTATTAAGTTTAGATAATATATCGACTAAAAAAGTAGGAGTACCGGTATCTATCCAGTAGGTAGTAAATTTTCCCCCTTGGAAAAATAAATTTATATCCGAAGGATTGTATACACTAAGGTTGCTATCGGAAAATCTGTATCCGTCGTACCACTTTTTTACTTCTTCTAAAAAAGATTCTCGACTCATTTTTGTCGAAGAAGACAGAGTATCTATTTGAGTGTTAAAGTTAAATTCAAGTTCTTCTTGAGTATAACCTAGAAGATCTGTATATCTAGAATCTAAACTCATATCATATAGATCATTCATACCAGAAAAAATAGAAGTATAGGCTATCCTTGTTACTCCTGTTAGGAATAAAAACTGTAGAGTGTTACTATAAAGTTTTAACGTAGAATAAAAAGATCTCATAACTTCTAATAAGTCTAAGAGCTTTTGGTTAGGTAAAGACATATTAGAGATAAGAGGGTAGTCGTATTCATCTATTAAAACTACTACCTTTTCATTTCTTTCTATGAAATACAAGAACAAATCTTCTAGATATTTTGAAGCTTGTTGGGAATTTCTCCATTTTACATCGTATCTAAAAATGCGAGCGGTAGTTTTTATTAACTCTCTCAAATTTGCATTCAGTTCTTCAGGAGTGTTATCACAAATATTAAGTAAGGATAATCTGATGACAGGGTAAGGTTTCCAATCATAGTTTTTATTATCAATTGCAAGACCTGAGAAGAGTTCACGATTCCCCTGAAAAATCTCTGATAGTGTGTCAATAAGTAAGGTTTTTCCAAAACGACGAGGACGAGATAAAAATAAACGTCTATTCTTACCTGTGATAAGATCATAAATACGTTCTGTCTTATCTACATACAAGGCACCAAGTCTTCTTATCTCAGAAATAGAAGATGCACCGTATTGAATATCGTTAGAAATCATATTAATATTCCTTGTTATTTAAATTAAGAACCAGGGGACTGGATCTTATATCAAACAGCAGTAAATCATACAAGTTGTTATATCATATTAACCTGTACTAATCAATTTATATAATAATAACAATTTATTAGCGTTTATTAATATGTGAAAAAAATTAATGTTAGTTTTAATAAGTTATAGTTTGAAGAAAGAGATAATAATAGAATTATAGAGGACAAGCTATATGCTTAGATTAAGAAGCTAGGTTATAATACGGAAGAAAAACTCATAAAAAAAGTCAATGTAAAGATATGTGGCACTCTCCATCTAAATGTATAAGAAGGATAGTTCCACATATCTTAACTTTTTTATCTAACAAATAACGATAACTTTTGGGAACTTTAACAAATTATACTTACAGATACACTTAGAACTGTAGTAAAAGCATTGATTGATACTGGAAAAGTTAGATATTTGTATCCCGATAAATCATATAGTAGAAATCAAAAAATTATTCTTAGAACAAAGAAAAGAAAATAGGTAAGTTTTATTGTAATGGATCTTGTATCCATTACAATAAAACTTACATTGTAGACTAAATCAGATTATAGACTAAATTAAATTAGATAGTTAAACTTAAAAATTGGGTAACTAAGTTTTCAATATAACTAAACATTCGTTCCGGTTGTCTTTTTTCTGAAGGATAAGGATAGTAATGATCTTTTATTGTACTTAGAGATTCGATATCTTCAGTAGAAAGACCAAAACGATCTACATTTGCTATTTCATAGTTATAAGCAACACGTTCAGCAAAACCAGTTCCATCAAGGCCTATAAGATTTAAAAAGTTTACCCATACGAAATTTTGATTACAATGTACTTCAATTTCATGAGCAAGTGTAGAACCAAGGATAGCCCAGTTTTCAAAAGCTTGAGGACCTATATCAACAATATATTCATCGTTCCAAGGTCTTTTTATTGTAACCCCTCTATCATTTATATCAGGATTAAATCGAGGAGATCTGCATCCTTTTGGAGCTTTTATAGAATAAGCAAACATAGTAAGTTCAATGCTTTTATCACTTTCAGTTATATTAGATAAAATCTCAGCATTGATTTTACTTGAATTTACTCTAAATTCTTTATTTTTAGATTGAATAGAATAGGAATAGATAGAACAGAATAGTACCCAATTAAGAATTAAAACTAAAAAACTAACTCTTTGAAACATCCGTAACCTCTTCAACAACAACTTTTTCAACTCTACACGATATCAACTAGTAAACCAATCTAGAAAGGAAGAATCTTTCTAGGAAGGCAAGTTATATAGAGCAAGATATGTACCAGAGTTAAATCCTTGTTAGATTTAGTTTTTTTTAAAATTTAGTGTAAAAAAAATAGACAATAGCGTTGAAATAGATAAGAATAGAGAGTCGATTTTTATAGGAGATATTATATATGCATAGATACGTCGAACAAGTACTGGAACGTACTCAAAGGTTAAATCCGGGTCAAGTAGGCTTTTTTGATTCAGTAAAAGAACTTTTAGTAAGTGTTGATTCTATAATGGATCAACATCCTGAATATGAAAAAGCAGCTATTTTGGAGAGGATGACAGAACCCGAGCGTATCATATGCTTTAGAGTTCCTTGGCAGGATGATAAAGGAACGGTTCATATAAATAAAGGTTATAGAGTACAGTTTAGTAGTGCTATAGGTCCTTATAAAGGAGGACTTAGATTCGCTGAAAATGTTAACCTAGATATTTTAAAATCTCTGGCTTTTGAACAGATATTTAAAAACTCTCTTACTGGACTTCCTATGGGAGGTGGTAAAGGTGGAGCAGATTTTTCCCCTAAAGGAAGAAGTGATGATGAGATAATGAGGTTTTGTCAAAGCTTTATTCAAGGTCTTTTTAAATATATAGGGGCAGGAGTTGATGTTCCTGCTGGAGATCTTGGAGTTAGTGGAAAAGAAATAGGGTATATGTTTGGAGAGTACAGAAGACTTAAAAGTCTTTATGAAGGAGTATTCACTGGGAAAGGAATGTGTTGGGGAGGATCTAACATAAGACCTGAAGCTACTGGATATGGACTTGTATACTTTGTTCAACATATGTTAGCTTCTCGCGGAGAAAGTATAGAAGGTAAAAGAGTGTGTGTATCTGGTTTTGGAAATGTTGCTTGGGGAGCTTGTAAGAAAGCTCGAGCTCTAGGAGCCAAGGTTGTTACAATATCTGGATCAGCTGGATATATTTATGATGAAGCAGGACTTGATGAAGAAAAAATAGAGTATATGTTAACTCTAAGAAAGTTAAATCAAGGGATAGGAGCTTTCCAAGATAAGTTTAAAGGAACGAAGTTTTTCCCAGGAAAACGTCCTTGGGGAGAAAAATGTGATATAGCTCTTCCTTGTGCTTGTCAAAATGAGATGAATGCTAGTGAACTTCAAACTCTAGTAAATAACGGATGCAAGATAGTAGCAGAAGGATCCAATCTGTCACTTACAACAGATGCAGTAGAATTAACTAGATCTTTGCCTGTAATGTATTCTCCTGGGAAGGCTTCTAACGCTGGAGGAGTTGCTTGCTCTGGACTTGAAATGAGTCAAAACTCAATTATGGAACAATGGAAACCAGAAGTAGTAGATCAAAAACTTAAAGACATTATGTTTGGAATTCATAAAAAATGCGTAGATACTGCAGCTCAGTATGGAAAAGAAGGAGATTACGTATTCGGAGCAAATGTAGCAGGATTTTTGAAGGTAGCTACTGCTATGATGGAACAAGGACTTGTATAGTAAGCTCAGTGTAAGAAGTAAAATATAAATATTTAAATTATTTAAGGGATAAAATCTTAGAGAGTTTTATCCTTTTTTTATGGATTTTTTTCTTAAAAATTAGGGATTTTTTCCCTTTATGATTAAAAAACATTATGAGATATAAAATTATCAAGACACATCTTTTATGATTGATCTGTGTTCTTATATGTAATAGTTGTATCTACGATATGCATACACTATGTTTTTTCAAACAATAAATTGTTTATTCGGCTAAGGTGTAGGTCATGAATCTTAGATCTTTGTTGATGCTCTACATGGCTATTATCTGTTAGCCATCAGTAGTGAAAAACTAAATAGGTAAAAAATTATTTTTGAATTAGGTTATATTCTACAAGTATATGTTCAACTCCGTTAATAACAAATTGAATAGCAATAGCGCAGATTATAATACCCATCAGTTTACTAACTAGATTAAGTCCTGTTTTTCCTAATATCTTCATAAGAATTGAAGAGGCAGAAAGAGTAAGGTAGCAAACAAACATTACAAGAATTATAGCAATAAATAAAAGAGAGTATTCTATAGCTGTGGTAATCTTTGTAGTCATAAGAACTACCGTAGAGATTGCTCCAGGTCCAGCCATAAGAGGCATTGCCAGAGGAAATATAGAGATATCTTCCTTATCGTGACTTTCAGCTTTTTCTTCTTCATCCATTCTTTCTCTTTTTAAATTTAATTGATCTATACCTAGATATAAAAGAAGAATACCCCCAGCTATTTGAAAAGCAGGAAGGGTAATTCCAAACAGTTTAAAAAATCCTAACCCAGTCACAGAAAAGATAAAGAGTAAAGCTGCAGAGGCAATCATAGATTTATGAATTGTCTTTTTTTGTTCTTCTTTAGTAAATCTATCAGTAAGACTGATATAAACAGGTAGAAGAGCAAAAGGATCTACTATAACAAGTAGAGCTATAAAAGTGTTAAGAAAAAAAGATGCAAGTTCCATAAAATCCTCTAGGTGTTAACTTTGTTCAAAAGCTTTTAGAAAATATTATAGTATATATGGAGAAAAATCTAAACTTGTAAAGAGATATTTTATTAATCTTAGAAGATAAAATAAGAAAAATATGATCTAAGTCAGGTAAAAATTTTTTGGATTATGCTACAATATAGATTCAAGGAGAGATACTATGAGAAAGCTGATTATTTTTATCATTATTCTAGGAACCTTATGGATAGGGTTAAAACTTTTTATTTCCAAAAAAGCTTCCGAGGTTCAACAAGTAGAACAGGTATTTGAATTTCCTAGTGGAACCACGCTTTCTACACTATCTTCTAAACTGGAAAAAGCTGGACTTATATCAAGTTCTTTTTGGTTTACTTGGTGGGTAAAAACAAATTCAGATTACACTCGATATCAAGCAGGAACCTATAAGTTTAAAAATCCTAATTTTAAAGGTATAGATGAAACTTTAAAATCAGGTAATACTTATAATCCTGTGCTTCTTACCGTAGTAATACCAGAAGGATTTACTGTAAAAAAGACTATAGCAAGACTTGAAGCCCTTGGGGTAGGAACTAAACAAGAACTGGAAAAACTTGTATCGGATAAGAAGTTTTTAAAATCTAAAGGAATAAAAGGTCCTTCTCTTGAAGGATACTTGTATCCTTCAACATACATTTATAGATCAAAACCTTCAGGAAAAGAAATTATCTGTCAGATGATTGATACTTTTTGGTCAAAACTTCCTTCTGATTATGAAAAGAGGGTAGAACAAAAAGGACTTAGTCTTTACCAGGCTATAATATTTGCATCCTTGATAGAACAGGAAACCTTTGGACCGGAAGAGATGAATAAAGTATCAGAGGTTATTTGGAACAGGCTAAAGAAAAAAGAACCTTTAGGAATAGATTCTTCGGTTATTTATGGGATAGAACGTTATGATGGAAATATCAAAGCTAAGGATTTAAAAAATAAGAAAAATCTTTATAATACCAGGGTTCATAGAGGTCTTCCTCCTACAGCTATAGGCAGTCCTTCACTGGATGCACTCCAAGCTGTGTTAACTCCAAGTAATGAAGGATACTTCTTTTTTGTGCAAGATACTAAGGATCCTACCAAACATATTTTTACAACAAGTTTAAAAGAACATAATAAACATGTAAAAAATTTAGTAAAAGAGACTACAAACGGTAAGGTGTTGAGAAGGGATAGAAAATAAAACTTAGAAAAGTTTTTTGTTTAAACTTAATGATAAAATATATACAATACAGGGTAATTCAGATTGCTGTATTATATAAAAGGATAGGGTAGATTAATGAATGTGATATGGAAAAGACCAGATGGTTTTTATGATGCTGCTCCATCGGATTACTATACTCATGAACTCAGTAAGGGGTATAGTCTGTGGTTACATAAAACTGATAAGTTGACCTATCCATTGAGAGTATCTGGAGGATGGGAAGATCAAAAAGCTACTGAAGAATTAAATAGTTTAGTAAATCTACTACCATGTCCTGATGAAGATTGGCTGCAATATATTAAAAAACTTTTAGATAATTCAATGGACGATGAGGCTGAATTTTTTGATTCTCTGTTTAAATGGTTAGAGAATTTAAAACAACACCTAAAAGGAGAACATTGGGAGCTTTTAGTACTCGAGCAGATTTTAAAAGCAATATGTAAAAGACTTGTAAGGGTGCAAGAGATAATTTCTCAGGAAAATCAGTAAGGGATTTTTTTTGTTATGAAAAATTATACAGTTAATGTAAGTGGGGTATGCGCTTCAGCTATATCTTTTTCTTTAGATGAAGGAAAAATCTATAACATAAAATTTTTAGGAGGATGTCCTGGAAATACTTTGGCTATTTCTAAAATTCTTGAAGGAACCTCTGCTAAAAGAGTTGTTGATTTGCTGAAGGGGAACGATTGTGGAGGTAAAGGAACCTCCTGTGCTGATCAGCTTGCAAGAGCTGTGGAAGATGCTCTTCAGTAATCTACATAATTGATTTAAAGATGATGCTATTCTTCAGATAGAATGAGAAAAAATACACTGAAAAATACCTAAAAGAACCAAGATATAAGGATTTTAAAGTGGTAGGAGTTGGTCTTTGTTTTAACTCTGTAACCTGCAGCTTATCGGTAGTAATTATAAAGAATTAAAAAAATATAAGGTTGGGATTTTTCTACTTTTATGGTGGTTATTTACTATATTAAACCTGACTGACTTTGTTGTACCAATTAATACAGATAATGTAAATTAGACTACGATGGATGATATTTTTTGAGGGATAAATGATAATATCTTTTGGAATAGATCATTTTCATTTTCAGTTTTAGAGTTCCATTTAATCTTTTTGTATTCTAACTTTTCTAAAATAGAGTTGAGGGTAGGATATAACTTTTTAGCCCATTCCATAGAATGATTGGATCCTAAAGAAGAGCTCAGTTCCTGCCTTATATAAAATAAAGCTTTTCTGTTATTATTCTCTTTTATAAGTATATTCAGATAATTCCAAAACTGATCTTTTATCTCAACCGGACCTATCTTAGATTTACTGCTAGAAGGAGCTAGAGGTATGTTGGTAGAAGAGTTTGGAATAGATGAAGGTACTCCTTGGATATTTGCTATCTGGTTTTTTATAAATTCATCAGTTATGGAGGAACTGTTTTGCTCATTAGTAGTCTCTTGAGTATCTATTAATGACATTCTAGCTAACCACCAAGGAGAGTTTGAATATGAAGATTGACATCCATTAAGAAGAGAACCCGCCTCTTTAGTTAAACCGTTTTTCCAGTAAAAATCAAATAATTCCATTAAAACTGCTTCCACAGAATCTCTTTGAGAAGGAGTGGTAGAAGGAGTAGGAATATTTACGGATACTCTGCTATTATTTAAATTACTCCTAGAAATAGAACCCGTATTAGAAACATTAAAGTTAGAAGATATACTTCCAGTAGATGGATTACCAGATGTAAATACAGATGAATGAGTGGATTCTGGAGGAATAGATAGAGTATCTTTTACTCCATAAGATCCACCAGTAGGAATACTATTAGGAGGAAGATGCTCTGTAGGACTAGAATGTATACTTCCACCATCTATAAGAACTGTATTTTGTTGCTGAGATTCATCATCTAGAATTACTGTAGTATCTGGTTTTTTATTAAATGCTGTAGGAATGGTGTTATTAAATTGTTTAGAAGATTCCAGATTTTTTAATCTTTGAATCTCTCTTTTTATTACCAAGGCCTTATCATCTTTTCCTAGAGCTAGTACAGCTTTATATATTAACTGTAGTGCATCTAAAGATTGGTTGTGTTCAAAAACAGGAAGAGCATATTTTAAGGTTTCTTGTGGATCGATATCTAACATTATAGTAGCGAGATTTAACAGAGAATCTGCTTTATCCTGTTCGTTTTGCATATCCGTTACTAAGGATACATACCTATTTATTATCAGATCTGAAGGATCTGTAGAAATAAGAGTAAGTATTTTTTGTAATCCAAGATATTGCATTATAAGACCCGATAGTCCTTCCTTTTAGTTAATAATTACGTCGTTACTTTCAATCATAACAGCAGGAGTTCCAACAACCTGATCGTAGGATTGAGCAAATATTTTTATTTTATATCCAGGATTAAGTTGTAGAGAAGAAGGTATAGTATAAGTTAGCTCTTCTCTTCCTTTCATTACTGAAGAAGAAAATACCGATATATCGTCAGTATTATATACCCAAACAGACCAGATAAAGTTTTCAGCTCCATGTTTAGATCCAAATGGAGTAAAGTTGTCTAGAGTAATAGTTCTATTTTCAGTGTTATAAATAGGAGTTATAGGATTAAATTCTAGTTCAGAGAAAATATATGGGAAGAAGTATTCGTGAGAATCATATACAACTTTGAAAAATATAATCTCTCCGTCAGAAGGATGAATAGCTGTAGGAATTATTTTAGCAAATATAGAATCATCAGCCATACCGTCATCTTCAGTTCCATCGTTAGAAAGAGTATAGTCCCAAGATTTTAAATATCTATCTGTGGTTCCTGTAAATAATCCTGTAGAAGATACTATAGATACTTCAGATACTTTATTTACAGAGAAATTATCTTTTATTTTTGCAGTCATCTTTATACTGAAAGTATCTGTAGAAGATTTGTATCTTTGTTGTACTGATATATATTCTACTATATTATTGAAATAATATTTGTTTGTTTTTGGTTGAAGATCATCTTGAATTAAATCTGCGTTAGCATCTATATCAAAAATATCTATTACTCCATCCTGATCTGTGTCCGTAGTAAATAGATCAGGAACACCGTTTCCTAAAATGTCAAAGTCTTCTATGTTTGGAAGTCCATCAAGATCTGTATCAATTAGATTTCCACTTACACCAGAATAAGCAGAAATAATAGCATCCTCATTGGATTGAGTAGAGATTTCAGTCCCTGGTCTTACTCCATCAGGAATACCATCTCCTTGAGAACTTGTAGCATAATAACTTGCTACTTTAATCTCTGGATTATCTATTTTCTTGTTTTTAATAAAGTTTAATACAGGGTATTTTAATACCATTGGAGGTAAAGTTTCTTCTTCAGATCTAAAATATTGAAATACTTTAGATGTTTCTTCTGTACTAGGTATAGAAAGAACTGCATGAAGTTTAGCTTCAGGAGTAAGAAGTAAGAAGGTAGAATTTTTTGTTTTATCAACGCTTGTAAACTCATAAGAAGCATTATCTATAGAAGATAGTTTACAGATTCTTGTTTCAGCTTCTGATAAAACGAGTTGCCAACCGTTAAGTAATGAAAATAACCCAGTGTTAGTAACTACCATTCCGTTATATACTCCATCAGTAGTGTAACTATCACCTTCTCCAGGTTGTCCACAACTTAATGACAAAGAAACTATCATGAGAACTAATACCAGATTTAATACTTTTAATTTAGTTAAATAGGATTTCATAATTTATACCTTTAATTAATATTAAATGATCTGATCTAACCTCAACTTTTCTATCGGCTATAAAATATAAAACTTTTATAAAGTGAAAAAAAATTTTACACTTTTTATCATAATGAAAGATCTTTATTTTTTTATAAAAAGTAGATAGATTGTTTTTCTTGATAGAAAGGGATTTTTTTATTTTTTTATAAAAAACAAAAAAACTGTATAATTTTTAACACTCCTAAATTTTAATCTCGGAAAGAGAGAAGTTTTTAGTATGGATAGGACTCATTTAGCCAGATTTACTGATATAAACGAAGGGTTTGTGTGTGAACACTGTGGAAGACAAGTTCCTCCTTCAAAGAGTTCTTGTAGAAATCATTGTCCATACTGTTTGTATTCAAAACATGTGGATAATAACCCGGGAGATCGCTCTTCTAGTTGTGGAGGACTGATGCGTCCTGTAGGATACGAACTCTCTGGGAAAAAGGGGATTGTTTTGATATTTAAATGTGAAAAGTGTGGAGTTGAAAAAAAGAATATATCGGCATACGAAGATCCTATAGCCTCAGATGACTATGATCTTATTCTATCACTTACTCCTAGAGAATAGGTAAGATTGTTTTAGTTACAAAATATAAAAGGGAGGACAAGATGTTTTTTATAGGAGTAGCACTATTAATAATATGTATGTTACTTAGAGCTTCAGATATACTGTTTAGAACTTCTGTTATAGATAGTTGTTCAGTGATCTTTCTTATAGGTGTAGAACATATTATAGCCTCTGTTATTATGTGGCTGATATCTGTAGTAAAAAAAACACCTAGATTAAAATTAACAGTATCAGGGTGGTTGGGACTAGTATTTGTAGGATGTGGAGCAAGTGTAGGAGGTATTTGGTGTTTTACTACAGCTTTTTTATATATTAATCCCGCTATTGTTATTATTCTTCAAAAGCTTCAGCCTATAGTGGTTCTAGTTTTATCTGTTATCTTCTTACAAGAGAAGATAACAAAATGGTTTGTAATCTTCTCTATACTAGGAATAATAAGTGCCTATTTTATGAGTTTTGGATTTAATCCTATAGATACCCATATTACACTCTCTGGAGTAGGATATGCATTAGGAGCAGTAATTCTATGGGGAGCTGGAACTGTAGTAGGGAAAAAACTACTTAAGGATGTAGGAGTATTTGATATGACAAAATATCGCTACTATGTTGGAGCATTGTTTTGTATCAGTCTGTTTATAGCAGTGTTTATCTCCTCTTATTCGAATAATTTTATAAAAACTGATTTTCTTACTATGATTAACTCCAATAGATCGATGATGGCTGTAGTGTATATGTCTTTAATATCAGGTGGGGTACTTTCCTTATATCTTTATTATCAAGGACTCTCTAAAGTATCAGCATCCCTGTCTGGAGTAATAGAACTTTTCTATCCTGTAAGTTCCTTGCTTTTAGCCTGGGGCGTTTTAGGGTATAAATTCCATTGGTATGAACTTGTATTTGGATCTTTACTACTACTGTTTATGTCCCTTGCAACACTTAGTTCTAGAACAAAATGAAATAATTACACCTAGATAGCTTAAAAGCTTAAAGTTTAGGTAGGTTGATAACTGAAATGGGTACTGGCTGAGTTTTACTAAAAACTATGATACAATAATAGTGTGTATCTACAGATGGAAGATACATTTAGTAATGTTAGATGGGATAGAGAGTTTAGGAGACCTAAATGTCAGGGAAAGACTTAAAGTTATCTTCTATAATTATATTGATAGTAGCAGGGATTTTGTCTTGGTTTTTGATAGGAGCAGTTAAACCATCAACCTATCCGTGGCTTAGAATATCTTCTCCGATGTATAATATGAAGATATCTACCAATGGAGAATTTATAGCTTTTACTGATAGAGCTGGGTTTAATCTTAAGGTACTTGAAACTGTATCTAAAAATGTATACCTAGTCAGTCCTCATATGGTTATGGGATCTTTTTTCTGGTCTCAAGATAGTTGTTCCTTGTTTTATACAGAGTTTAGTAAAAATCCTATAAAGACTGCAAAATCTCAGGTACAAACTAATTTAAAAAGTTATAGCTGTACAAAAAAAGGTTCGGATTTTATAGAAAGCTACGGAGATATAAAAAGTTTTTTAAGTTATGCTCCCAAAACAAAAACACTATCTATTATGGGAGATGGAGTAGTTCATCAAAAAAAGATAGTGTTTGAAGGAGAAGATGTATCAGACAAAGAATCTATAAGTTGGATAGTAACTCAAAGAGGAGTGTATAGATTATCTAAAGATGCTCAAAGTCTTGTTCGTATGAATGATGATGATAGTGGAATATCTTCTTATGATGTAACAAGTGATGGAGAAAAAATTATCTGGGCTACTAAATCATCGAGTATATATGTAGCTGGAGGAGGAGAATCTAAACTTGTAACAGAAGGAATAGATCCTAGATGGAACAAGAAAGGATCTATGTTTGTGTTTGTAGGAAAAAGATCGGGACTACTTGAAGAGTACGATTTAAAAATAGCAGATCTACAAGGTAATGAAAGATTTCTCACAGCAACACCAGGACTTAAAGAACGTTTCCCAGTATGGTATAAAAAAAGTAAAATAGCTTACACTATAGAAAATAGTACAGACCTTTTTATGATGGAATTTAAAACTGAATCTAGTTCCGATGATGTAGCATTACGTTCTGGGTATAAAAATCTTCCTGATTCCAAAAAAGATCAAAAACCTAACATGCAAGATAACTATCAAGAGGAAAATCTTGAATTAGATACAGAAGAGCCTTTTTTAGAAGAAGATATTAACTCAAATTTTGATGATGAGGAAACTGGTAGTGAAATTTTGTAAAAAAAAGAATCTTGTACTAATTACAGTAATGATTGGTAGTATGAATATTATACCATATCTACTTTATGGAAAAACTAAAGTATCTGTTTCTTCTTCTACAAAGAATTCTCTAAATCTGAAAATAGATCGTACTACAGATGAAAAAACTAGATATAAGATTCTATCCCCATATTTTTCTCCTTCTTTCGATACTAAACTTCAACTAGATAGAACTAGTGTGGAAAATAAAGAAGCTCTAAGAGCTGATGATTTAACAGGATACATTTATGTTAATCCTCCTCAAGGACACTGTTTTAGAATAACATACGATACTAATAAAAAGGATAAATATGTATGTGATAGAACCTCCATAAGATATCGTATTTCAGATCTAGACGATCAAGGAAGATTAAACTGGATGATCTCTGTAGATGATTCCTCAGCTCAGTTTATGTATAGTTGGGATTCTTGGTATAAGTTTGCTCGTATTCTTCCAAGTATAAAAGATAAATATATTCAGGAAAAAAAATATCCAGTACTTTCTTGTTCCCTAAATATAGATGAAAGAAAGGTAACTTTAGATCTATTTTTTACAACCTGGTTTGTAACTTTGCCCCCTATGGATATATTGGCAAAAGATTATGAACTAAGATATAAAAAAGATGATCAACCTGAAGCAGAAAATACTCCTCCTCCAGAACCAGATAAACTTATGTGGATGCTACGAGAAGATAAATCCTATGGTATGGATCCAGATTCTGTAAAAATAGATGATCTTCCTCCTGGATCTCAAGCAACAAGATGTAGATATTTAAGAAAAACACCGGAATCTAAATTTAATAATAGTCTTGAGTGTCATAAGATAGGACTCTATGAAGTTCTTAGAGTTCCTCTAGACTGTATTGAAGGATTAAAACATTAAAAATTTAATATTTAGTTATTAATTTTCATCAAAGAATTTAAATGCAGCTGCTACAGCATCACTCATTCTAAAACCACAATGAGATCCTCCTTGAGTATGAACTCCACTTACTTTTAGTCCAAGGTTTTTGTAGGTATTTTCAGATTTTGCTACTTGTTGATACAGAAAATCTCCTGTTTGAGTATAGTAGAATAATTTAAAATCCTGTTTCATACTATCTGTAATATTTTTTTGAACTCCAAAACCGTTATAGATATCAGCTCCACCACAGGTTGGAAAAGCTCCACCTCCATAATTAGAAGTAAATTCTGCTACAAAAATTCCTGTTAAAAACTGAGATCCTCCAGAAGATCCTGTAAAATAAATATGAGAAGGATCTATGTTATATTCTTTAAATAATTTATCTTCTATAAGTTGATGTAGGTATTCAGCATGACGTCTAGGATTTGAATACCATTGTCTACCTCCATCAGGTGATAGTACACTAACAGTAATAAGATGGCGCTCTTTTGATATTGGAAGCAGTTGGTTAAAGATCCAAGGATTAGTATAGTCCCCTGCATTATCACCGTGAAGATAGATCATAAGTCCATGAGGAGTATTTTCATTGTAAGATGAAGGAACATTTATTTTATATCTACTGGATGTAGTATAAGATCCTGTAGATGAAAAAGAAGCTTCAAAATAACCTGTTTTACCACCTTTTCCTAGAGTAGGAGTTTTGTTAGAGGCTTGATTTAATTTAAATTGAAGATAACGTTTTATAATAGATCCGGATTCTGAATGGGTTCCTGATATTGAAAAAAAGCTAAGGGAAGAAGGGTTAGTAAGTTCAAAAATATGTCTATCCTTATTTGATCCTAATATAAAATTAGAACTTGTAGATTGATTAGGTTCACATTTAGAAGTATCAAAACAATAGCTAATAGAATCTATGTCCATAGGGGTAGAAACTAAAACTGTCTTTAGTGAATTTTCGGTTTTAACATATATACTACTAGCTGAGTCATCCTTTAGCTTGGAAGAACTAAGCGCTGCACATCCTCCTAGAAGGATAGCAAGATTGTAGATAAACGTTATTTTAAAAATAAAAAACATTTTTGTTCCTTGTTCTAACTAAAATCTATAAATTGAAGTACTTATTTTATTGCAAGAAATGTACTAACTTAGATCTAAGTGTAAACTTATAAATATCAATATGTTATAGAAAGGGCTTTTTACCATAGCTCGTTATACTTTTAACAAGTTTTGATGAGGATTAGATAGTAAGAGGGAGTGAAATTATTTGATCACACATATAAACTAAAGATATAATTTATAAGTGTGTTATAAATGCCCCTATAACAAGGAAAAGTTGGAGAAAGTATATGGATTTATTTTTAAGATCAGTGTGTCTTTCGGTGTGTTTTGTAGTAGTAAGTTGGTTTGGATGTTCTAAAGCAGATGATTCAAGTTTAAGTTCTGATAGTGGTACTAGTACAAACTTAGAATGTAAGGACTCAAAAGGAAAGTGTGGAAAAACCGGATACTCTAATAATTCCTTTAATTTAACTTTTGTAGATCCTCAAGAACAATTCATTGAAGAAATCAACAGGGATTTAAGGGAAGAAAAAGCCCTCAATACTAATGAAGAGGTAGTTGAGGTCAAAGATCTTGATAAAGTAAAAACTGTACTTTGTGCTGGGTATAATCCAGATGATGAAACTGGACATAATAATTCTGATGCTTCGTTTAAGATACATATTAACGGTGAAGATTATGGAATATTTAATCTAAATAACTCTGATAAACCTTTTTCGTCTTCTCCTTTATATAGTTCTACTTTTAAATATCAGATGGTAGATAATAATAAAAATACTAAAACACAAGTAGATTCTTTTATAAATTCTAAGGGAGAAACTGTATCTGGACTATATTTTTATAGAGCATCTGATGGTAAAGAAACAAATAAGAAAAGAAATTTAGGAAGAGTTATCTATCAAAATGATGATTCTACATATTATAAAGGTGAAGAAAATAGCAAGACGGATAAAGGATTAGCTGTTAGAAGTGCTACTGTAACAAAAGAACTCGATATTGATCCAACTATTGGACTGAGTTTAGCTATGGAATGTAGCTATCCTAAACAGTATAAATCTGGGGAAGTTCAGACACAGGAAAATGTAGTGTATTCTGGTTGTCAAGAAGATGAGAAGTTCTTTGGTAGAGTTAATTTAAGAACTACTTTTTCAGTTCTAAAAAAAAAAAAAAAAACTGGTTCAACCA
>CACXFL010000004.1 GCA_902766925.1 uncultured bacterium
GGTGTATAACATCTTATGGACAAACTATAAGAGCACATGCTTTCAAAGATGCTCAAGCTAAGGGAGTGGATATAAACATGGGGGTAGTTAATTATCCTATCCTTATGGCAGCAGATATATTGATTTTAGATGCGGACCTTGTTCCTGTAGGTAAAGATCAAAAACAACACCTAGAAATAGCAAGGGATCTAGCAATAAGATTTAATACAAAGTTTGGAGAGACTTTTAGGGTTCCTGAACCTTTGATCTCCGAGAGTCTTGGGGTTATCCCAGGAACCGATGGAGAGAAGATGAGTAAATCCAAAAACAATGTAATTCCTCTGTTTGGTACTGATAAAGAATGGAAAAAAGCTGTAATGAGTATTCGAACAGATTCTCTGGGACTTGAAGATAAAAAAGATCCATCTAATTGTAATGTATTTAACCTATATAAACTCTTTGCTACAAGTGAAGAACAAGAGGTAATGAGACAAAAATACCAGGCTGGAGGTTATGGTTACGGTCATGCAAAATTAGAACTTCTGGAAAAAATAAAAGAAAAATTTTCTTCTATGAGGGATAAGTATTTTGATTATCTTAAAAGAGAAGATGATGTAGTGGATATCTTAAAAGAGGGAGCAAAAAAAGTAAGAGTGGTTGCTGGACAAAAGATTTATCAGGTTAAACAAAAAATGGGTTTTTTGTTATAGATAGTAGATTGGATTGAACTTAATAAGTTTGATACAAAGATTTGAATTGAATATGTAAAACTTAATTTTAATAGGTGGCATTTAAAGGAGTGTTTATGTTATCGGTTAAGGGGTTAACTAAAAGATATGGAAATATCCTAGCTTTGAGCGATGTTTCTTTTGAGGTACAACAAGGAAGTGTTGTGGGGTTTTTAGGATCTAACGGAGCTGGAAAAACTACAACTATGGATATAATCTGTGGTTGTGCTGGATGTGATAAAGGAAGTGTGACGGTAGATGGATATGATATTACTCAAAATCCTACTGAAGCAAAAAGAAATATAGGTTATCTTCCTGATGAACCTCCTATATATTCTGATATGAGTGTAGAAGATTACTTGATTTATGCAGCTCATCTTAGAAAGGTTCCAGGATCTAAGGTAAAAGCAAAGGTTAGTGAAGTAATAGAAAGACTTAGTATTGGTAATGTTCGTCATAGAATTTTAGGAAACCTTTCGAAAGGGTATAGGCAAAGAGTGGGACTAGCTCAAGCGTTGGTACATGATCCTAAGATACTAATTTTGGATGAACCTACAGAAGGACTTGATCCTTCTCAAATAGTTCAGATAAGAGAACTTATTAAAAATTTAGGAAAGACTCATACCATTTTAATTAGTTCACATATTCTATCAGAGGTTCAAAACACTTGTGATCAGATGATTATAATAAATGATGGAAAAATTATTGAACAAGGAAGTCTTGAAGAAATATCAAATAAGGTATCCTCAGGAGGAGGATATGTTTTAAAACTTGTCTCAGGAGCTAAAGAATGCGTGGAAGAACTCAAAACTAGTGGTTCTTTGAGCTTCTTAGAATTAGTTGGAGAAAATGATCAGGATATAGAATTTGGTTTTAATGGAGATAGAGTTCCTGAAGATCTTATACGTATTGCCATGAAATATGGAATAAAACAAATAAGAACTAAGGGTGGAAATTTGGAAGAAGTATTCTTAAAACTTACTAAATAAGTAAATAAGTTTTAAGTTAGGTTAGTCAGTAATTTATTGTTGGAAGGGATAAGATGAAAACAATTTATTATATCGCAAAAAAAGAAGTAAAAAGTTCTTTTAGTTCCCCTAAGGCTGGGGTGGTTTTTACAGTATTTCTGTTATTAATAGGTGTGTTTTTTAAAATGTTTATGAACTACGCTCTGCAAGCATCTGCTAATCCTCAACAGTTTGGAGGAGGTGGTGGGGTAGATTTAAACCAGGTGTTTAAAGCTCTGTTTAGTAATGTTCATTTTTTGTTTTTATTTTTTGTTCCTGCAGTAACTATGGGACTCTTTGCAGATGAGAAGAAAAATCAAACTATTAAGTTTTTGTATTCTTCTCCAGTATCTATTTGGGAGATAGTTCTAGGAAAATATTTTTCTGTGATGTTTGTAATGGGACTTATGCTAGTGGCAACTCTAGTTTATCCAATATACGCTCAGTTTCACGGGGATATTGATGTAGGTATTTGGTGGAGTTCTTATCTTGGATTATTCCTTTTGGTATCTGCTCAACTTTCTTTAGGGGTATGGATTTCATCTGTTACTAAAACTCAGTTTATCTCCTGTGTAACAACAATTATATGCTTATTTATGTTACTTATACTAGGTTGGGCTTCACGCTCTATAGCTGGTGGAGGACTTGGTGGATTTTTAGAATACATATCTTTCACATCTCATTTTGATAATTTCTTGAAGGGAATGATATCAACTACTGATGTGATTTACTTTTTAACTTTTACAGTATTATTCCTGTATTATTCTTATGTATCTTTGGATTCTCAACGTTGGAGTTAACATATGAAAACATCTTTATATATTTTACCTGTTTTAGCAATAATCGTACTACTTGTTTCTTGGGGATTTAGAACTTCGTATTCAGATGTTCCTTGGCTGTTTTATTCTAGTTTAGGAGTATCTGTAGGTCTTTTTGTATTGTGGTTTATACTGGATTGGAAAGGAATTAAATCTTCATTTCGTAAAAAGAACGCTAAGTTTAGGATAGTATCTTCAATAGCTATGACTCTTGGTTTTGCCGTAGCAGTGGGTGTATGCAGTCTGTCTGTAAGAGCTCGTTTTATGAAAAGTGTAGATGTATCTTTTAGTGGAATTAACAGTCTTTCTGATCAGTCTCTGAAAGTTATTAAATTGTTTAAAGATAACGATTTAAAACTAGAGATAGAAGGATACTTTTTAAATAGTGCCAGTGAAGAAGAATTTAAAAATAATATGCAAATGTATTATAACTCAGGTTTAAATTATACATATGAGTATATAAACCCTCAAGCAGATCCTATTAAAGCTCGTGAAAATGATATAGAGCTTGTAGATACGGTACTACTTAAAGTACAAGATAAAAAAGTAAAACTTGTAACTTATACGGAAGAAAGAATCACTAACGCTCTTTTGAGATTATATAACCAAAAGGATAAAAAGATTTATATTTTATCTGGACATGGAGAACTACCTCTAAGTTCTGATGAAGCAGCAGCTTTTTCATTTTTGAATGCTCAACTTAAAGGGAACGGATATGTGGTAGATTCACTATCACTTATAGAAAAAGGACAAGTTCCTGAAGATGCCAATCTGGTAGTATTTTTAGGAACAATCTATGATATTAAAAAAGAGGAAGTAGACGCTTTATCTAAATATATTGATAAGGGCGGAGCATTCTTATCTATGGTTGATGCGATGGTTCCTGTAGATAATATTAATAGCTTGATTTCTAAATACGGTTTTAAATATAGTAACGATTTATTCATGTTTTCTTCAGAAGATCCAAGAGGGAAAATTATAGGACAGCTTAGAATACTTGTAAAAGATTTTGATGAATACAGTCCTATAACATCTACAATGGCAAAAAGTCAAAACAGCTATCTTCTCTGGCCTCTTACTAGATCTATTCAAGAAGTAGAAAGTTCTTCCTATGCTAGAACCTTGCTTGCTAAAACTTCTTCTGAGTTTTTAAGAGTTAAGGATATTAAAACAGGAAAAGATCTAAAAAGTGGTATTAAAACAGAATCTGGAGTATTTCCTGTTATGGGGGTAGGAATTAAAAAGACTCAAGATGCTTCTGAAGGAAAAGAAAAAGAGGAGAATAAGGACAAATCATCTGAAGCCCAAGGTAAAGAATCTCGTATAGTAGTTACAGGTTCTGCAGGTTTTGCTAACAACCAATCACTGGCAAATTCTCATGAGAACGTAGATATGGTTATGAATATTGTAAACTATCTTCTAGAAGATGAAGACTTTATATCGATTAGACCTAAAGATGAACATCTTTCTACTGTAGATATAGGATCTTCTGGATCCCGAATGGTGCTAAATTTTTTGAGTTTTATATATCCTATGCTATTTATGGGGGCGGGAATTCTTGTTTGGTTGATAAGACGTCAAAGATAACAACACTTGGAGGAAGATAAGAGGATGTTTAAGTTTATAAAAGAATATAAGTTCATTTTATCTTTACTTGTGATAATTGGAGTAATGTCTGCGATCGCTCATTGGGATGAGACTGAAACGAAAAAAGAAGAACTAAAAGAAGCTAGTAAGAATAAAATTTTTAGTTTTAGTTTTAAAGAAGTTACAGGTATTGATTATATAAATGAAGAAGAAGATATAAAAAAATTCTCTCTTAATTTAGAAAAAGGATCAACTCCCCGTTGGAGAATTACAGCTCAAGATATTAATGAGATTCCAGATCAGAGTTTAGTAGCTAGTTTTATAGAGACTCTGGTGTCTTTAGAATATAAAACAGATCTTGGGGAAGTAACTGATGAGGTAAAACTTAAAGCATATGGTATTTCGGATTCTAAGGTTAAGTTTAAATTAACAGTTCAGGACAAAGATGATATATCGGTGGTTCTAGGAGGATCTCCGGGAGTTGGAAATGGGGTCTATCTTCAAGTTAATAACAAAAACGTATATATCTGTGAAGAGTTTGTAAGACAGGGACTTACTAAATCCTTTAATGCTTTCAGGGATAGAAAGGTTATAAAACTAGATTCCAGTAAAATTGCTGGTATAAGTTTTTTGTATCCTAACTCCTCTTTCCAAATTGAAAAAGAAGCTAGTGAGTTTAAAATTAAAGGTAAAGATACCGTTTTGGATCAAAACTTGGTTGAAGATTTTTTGTTTAGTTTAAACTCTACACTTGTTTCTTCTTTTATAGATCATCCTGAAACTAAACTTCTAAGTTCTATGAAAACATCTAGATTTTTAGATCTATTCATAACAGATGATAAGAAAAGAGAAGTAAAATTAGAGTTCTCTTTTGTTGAAGGTAATGTTTATTTTAAGTTTAGAGGAAGATCCACGGTTTATGTAGCAGGAGCTGATCTTAAAAATACTCTTACTAAAACTGAAAAAGATTTTTTAGTTAAAAAAGAAAAAATAGATTTAAAAAACCTAGAAACTATTACTCCTAGTGATAAATCTAAAGTAGATAACGATCACGATCATGATCATGATCATGGTCATGATCATAGTCATTAATTTTAATTTGAACTACTAACATAAAAGCAACCTTAAAATGTTGAGGTTGCTTTTATGTTTTTTTGAATAGATAAAAAGTTTTACTGTTAATTTACTTTTTGGATTTAAAAACTTTATTTAAAAAGGAGGTTTTATATCCTGAGGTATCTTCTCCCATAGACTGAGCAAAATCCTTTAAAGCTTTGGCCTGATCATCTGAGAGTTTTTTAGGAACCTCGATCTGAAACTCAACATATAGATCTCCTCGCCCTATTCCTTGAATATTTTTAATACCTTCTCCTTTTAATACCATACGATCTCCAGCACGAGTTCCTGGTTTAATATGAATGGTACTTGTTCCTTTAAGAACCGGAATCTCTAGATCACATCCAAACACGGCTTGAGGGAAACTTAAAGATACTTGAGTTATAACATCAGATCCATCACGTTCGAAATTTGGATCTTCTTTGATATGAACTACTACGTACAGATCTCCGTTAAGTCCACTACTAGATCCACAGGATCCTTCTCGTTCAACTCTTAGTTTCATTCCACTATCAATTCCTGCAGGAACTTTTATATTAATTGTTTTTTTCTTTAGTACATATCCATGACCACGACAGGTTTTACAAGGGTCTTTAATAACCTGACCAGATCCTCCACATGTAGAACATGGCATTGATATAGAGAAAAATCCTTGAGAATGCCTCATCTGACCGGAACCTCCACAGGTAGGACAAGTTCCTTTGGATTTAGAAGAAGATCCAGTACCAGAACAGGCTTCACAAAACTCATGTCGTTCAAATTCTATATCCTTCTCGGTTCCAAATACAGCTTCGCTAAATTCAAGTTCAAGATCGTATCTGACATTTTCTCCCCGACGTCCTCTTGACCAACCTCCTCGTGAAGATCCCGTTCCAAAACCAAACAAGTCTTCAAAAATAGAACCGAAAGAAGAGAAGATATCCTCGGTACTAGAAAAACCAAATCCACCTTGACCAGAGAGTCCTTGATGACCATAGGTATCGTATATTTGTTTTTTATTGGGATCAGATAGTACCTGATATGCCTCGGATGCTTCTTTAAATTTTTCTTCAGCTTGTTTATCACCGTTATTTCTATCGGGATGATATTTTAGTGCAAGTTTTCTATAAGCAGCTTTAATAGTAGCTGCATCCGCAGTTCTTGATATTTCTAATACTTCGTAATAATCTCTTTTTTCCATTTTTACCTTTAATCCAACAAATTAAATTTTATAAGAGTGTTCAGCGCTGGGAAAAATTTGCTCTCTTACTTCTCGACAGTAAGAATTTAGTGCTTCTACTATTGTAGATGAAAGATTAGCGTAGGTCTTTAAAAATTTAGGTTTAAATCCAGGATTGTATCCAAGCATATCGTGAAATACTAATACCTGACCGTCACATCCTGGACCTGCTCCAATTCCTATGGTTGGGATTTGAAGAATGGAGGTTAACTCAGAAGCAACCTCAGCAGGCATAAGTTCTAGTACTACACAAAAAGCTCCAGCTTCCTCAAGAGCTAAAACATCTTCTTTTAATTTTTTTATTTTTTCTTCTGTTTTTCCTTGAACCTTAAATCCACCAAGGGAATGAATACTTTGAGGAGTAAATCCAACATGAGCAACTACTGGTATTCCACAGGAACTAATAGCTTTAACCATAGGCGAAACTTCCACTCCTCCCTCAAGTTTAACAGCTGTAGCTCCTCCCTCTTGAATCAGTCGGGCGGAAGAATCAAGAGCTTGAGAAACGGATTTTTTATAACTCATAAAAGGAAGATCTGCGACAAGTAGAGGATATTTAAGACCTCTGGATACACAAGAAGTATAGTGAACCATATCGTCAAGTGTTACTTTGATGGTAGAAGAATATCCCATCATTACGTTTCCTACACTATCTCCAACAAGAACCATATCCATATCGGTCTCGTTAATCAGTGATGCTGACAGAGCATCATAACAAGTCACCATAGTTATTTTTTTCTTGCCTTTAGATGATAATATATCTAAAACACTTACTTTTTTTCGATCCATGTTACCTTCTTTCTATACTATAAGGAGCATCCTCAAGGGTATATAACGTATAACAAAATCTAGATATTTTAAAGTACTAACTGGTAGCTAAAGGCTAGTTATTAAGAAACTACCCTAGAAAAGGAGCAATCAAAGAATCTTTGCATTTTTTTATATCAGATACTAGACCTTCAAATACCAGGGATCCTCCTTTATCTCCAGCTCCAGGTCCAATTTCAATAACCCAATCTGATGCTTTTATAACATCGGTGTGATGCTCAACTATTATCACGGTGTTGGTTTTAGCTAGAAGTCTAAACTGTTTTATAAGAACAGCTACATCAGAAGTACTGAGTCCTGTGGTTGGTTCATCAAAGATGAGGATGTAAGAATCTTTACCCTTGTTCTCAAGTAGCATCTTAAGTAGTTTTACCCTCTGAGCTTCTCCTCCAGAAAAAGAAGAGCTGGATTGTCCTAGATTTAAATACCCCAGACCAAAATCTATAATCCTATCCAGGATAGATTTTATTTTAGGTTGATCCATAAAAAAAGAAGCAGCTTCTAGTACCGTAAGGTTTAATACTTCAATAAAGTTTTTATCTTTATATTTAACCGTAAGAACATCATCGTTAAAACGCTTTCCATTACATGTAGGACAGATTATATCTACTTCTCCTAAAAAACTCATATCTTCTTCTACAACCCCTAGTCCTTTACAAGTCTCACATCTTCCTCCTACGGTGTTAAAACTAAAATGAGAAGGAGTAAATCCATGTTTTTTGGCAAGAGGTAAAGAAGCAAAAATCTTTTTTACCTCATCTGCTATCCCTAGATAGGTAGCTATGTTTGAACGAGAAGTTCTTACCATAGCAGATTGAGATACATGGATTACACCAGAATATTTTTCAATATCTGACATCTTAGAAATAGATTCTACCCGAGGATAATAAGTTTGTTTTGTAGTAGTTCCAAAACATTTGGAAAGTACAGGATATAAACTCTGCTCAATTAAAGAAGTTTTTCCACTACCACTTATTCCACATACGGTAGTAATTTTATTATATGGAATATTTACAGTTATATTTTTTAAATTATTTGTACTAACCCCAGATAGAGTTAAAAATTTTTGTTTAGGATCAAGTCCTGGGGATTGACCGATATCTTCTTTTAAAATCCAGCTGGGAGTTAATCCTTGGGATTTTAACTTATCTAGATCAGTTTGAGTTGGAAAAGATCCTTCGTATACAACCTGACCTCCAAGATGACCAGATCCTGGTCCGATTTCAATAATATGATCTGCTGCTTTTATAATAGAGGTTTCATGCTCTACAACTACTACGGTGTTATGATTATCTCTGAAAGATTTAAGTACCGAGATTAAATTAGCAGAATCTAGTGGATGAAGTCCTACAGAAGGCTCATCCAAACAATACATTACATCTGTCAGCGAAGATCCAAGACATCGAGCCATATTTATACGCTGACGCTCTCCTCCAGAAAGAGATCTAGTTAATCTATCTAAAGTAAGGTAAGATACTCCTATTTTTTCAAGGTATCCTATCCTTGAAAGACCTTCAGCTACAGCTTCTTCAAGTCCCATTGAACTGATTCTAGAATCGAATATAGAATTACCATCAAGAGAAAACTCGGTTTTAACGCGTTCAAACCAAGATTTAAGTTCTAGTATAGTCTTAGCAGATACTTCACAAATATCTTCATCAAATACCTTGTAACATAAACTATCAGCATTTAATCGTTTTCCTCCACATAGACTGCACAGATGATACTGACGTCTTTTAGGATGTACATTAAAATGAGATCTTCCACGTGATACGTAGTATTTCTTCCAATCAAAATCATCCTCATAACCAAATCCCTGACATTGAGGACAGGCTCCCAGAGGATGGTTGAAAGAAAATAAGGCTATAGTTGGTTGTCTAAACTCTTTACCACAATCTGGACAAGAATAAGAGGAAGAATAATTGATAATCTTTTCTTCACCATTATCGTAACTTACAACTACTTGAAGTTTTCCTCGTCCTAACTTTAATGCTAAAGATAAAGCTTCATCTAATCTATTTTCTCTAGTAGAAGATAACCTGATTCTATCTATGACAATGGAACTTTTTTTAAAAATAGAATCTTGTGTATCCTCAATATGAAGAAGTTCTCCTTTATAATAAACTCTTATAAAGCCTTGAGATAGTAGTAATTCTTTTAACTCCTTTAACTCAAGGTTAAATCCAGATACTGACACTAGGATAAGAATCTTTTGTCCAGAATAGTTTGAAAGAAGTTCATGAGAAATTGAAGAAGAACTATCAGGCTTTACTACTCTTAAGCATTTAGGACAGATGATTTGAGATTTATATGTAAAAACAATTCTTACAAGATCTAGTATCTCTGTAGTAGTTCCGACGGTAGATCTTGAGTTGGTAGAAGATTTAACCTGTTGAACAGCTATAGAAGCAGGAAGATTTTCTGCAGATACTATATCAGGTCTAGGAATAGCTTTAATATATTGACGAGCAAAACTAGAAAGACTCTCCACGTATCTTCTATAAGATTCTGCATGCAATGTATCAAATACCAAAGAACTTTTTCCAGATCCAGATAATCCGGTTACTACCGTGATTTGATTCAGTGGAATACTTAAATCTATATGTTTTAGATTATTAGTAGATACTCCCCTAAGTTCTATTGAAGAAGCTAGGTTAGAATCGTTTTCAGTTTGATCTTTTCTGTAAGAATCACTCATTTTATCTATCTAGTTTACTTTCTAAAATATATTCACTTACAGTTAAACACCGTAAATATAGTAGAAGTATTTTACTATATTTACGGTGTTAGGGGAAATTAATTAACTAGTAAATCCTATCTAAATATTTAGTTAAGATCGGATTTAATATCCTCAATTATGAGCTCCGTACTAAACCTATATCTAGATATCAGTGTAGAAGAATCTTCTCTATCAGGAAACTCCTTAAGAGCTCCGTAGGAATAAACTTTTATATCATCATGAGAATAATAAGAAGCTATCTTTTGACCATAACCTCCATCACTGATACCGTTTTCTAGAGTAATTATAAGATCATGGTTAGTTTTTAATTTTTCCAGTAAGTTTGTATCTAGACCTGAAATAAATCTAGGATTTATTAAAGTAGCTTGTATATTAAATTTAGATTTTAATTTTTGATGTAATTTAGAAGCTAGAGAAAAACTAGATCCTACCCCAAAAATAGCAACCTTTTCCCCTTGGATTTCTACCTTGTTTTTAACCGTGGAATAATCATCGGAGATAAAATCTGGATTATGTACTACGGGATTATCTGTAGGAACCCTTATAAACATAGGATACAACTGACGCTTCAGGGAAAAGTCTAACATATCAAAATACTCTTCTAAACTAGTAGGAGCAAGGTAGTGGATGTTTGGAATATTTGATATCAGTGGTATATCAAAAGATCCAAGGTGAGTCATATCAGCTCCTGAAACCCCAGACCAAAACACAAGTACTGTTACCGGAGATCGGTTAAGTCCAATATCTTGAGATATCTGATCATATGTTCTTTGAACAAATGAGGATAGAATACCTAGTACAGGTCTAGCACCAGATTTAGCTAGAGCTGAAGAGTACGCCATAGCATGTTCTTCACATATTGCTACATCTACGAAATGATCCTTACCTAAGGATTTTCTAAAAGATTTAGAAAATCCTGTAGCTCCTGGAGTAGCAGGGGTAATTACTACTAGATCAGAGTATTTTTTATTTTGTTCCAGTAGATAATCAGCGGTAAGTTCTTCATATCCTTTGTATGAAGAAGAAGAAGAGTTAGAATCAGAATCTAGAGCATGAGGAATAATCCAGTGAAATTCTTCTTTATTAGTTTCAGCTTCTTTTACCCCTTTACCTTTTAGAGTATGAATATGAACTACCGTAGGAACTTTAGTGTCTTTTACTTTACTGAATATATCTATAAGTTTTTCTACGTTATTTCCTTCATCTTCATAGTAATAATCAAATCCTAGAGATTTAAAGAAGTTAAGTTCTGCTGTGCCTTTAGTGTTTCTTAAAAGTTCTAAGTTTTTATAAAGTCCACCTTGGTTTTCTGCTATAGACATCTCATTATCGTTTACTACGATAATGATACCAGTTCCTAGTACTGCTGCGTTATTTAACCCTTCGTAAGCCTCGCCACCACTTAAGGATCCATCTCCAATTATAGCAACTACGTTATATTTTTCTTTGTGAAGATCTCGGGCTTTAGCTAGGCCTACACATAAACTAACAGAGGTAGAAGTATGTCCTACAACAAACTGATCATGTTTGCTTTCATTAGGATTAGTGTAACCACAGTATTTTAAATATTTACTAGGATCCGTGAATCCTTCTTTTCTTCCTGTAAGAATTTTATGAGTATAACATTGATGTGATACATCAAATACAAATTTATCTTGAGGGGAATTAAATACATAGTGAAGTGCAACGGTTGCTTCAACTATCCCAAGATTTGGTCCTAGGTGTCCTCCAGTAGCATTGGTTTTTTGGATAACAAATTTTCTTGCTTCATCACATAGGAGGTTAAGTTCATCTATGTTTAATTTTTTTAAATCAGAAGGACCATTTATTTTATCAAGTACAGACACAGCTTTCTCCTTTTTGAGGTTTTTTGTTTAAAAAAATGACCCCAAAAGAGTAGCACGATTAAAACATGTAGTCTAGTTGTACGTTA
>CACXFL010000005.1 GCA_902766925.1 uncultured bacterium
TCCAAGACGAGATAGTTCTGAACATATTAAAATATCTCCCTCCTTTAAATTACTAAGACATCCTCCTAGGGCTCTTTGATTAGGATCTATAACACCAGATACTCCTGAATCTTCTATAAACTTATCAATTATTAGATTTAAGTATCTAGCTTTATGAATAATTCCATGTCTTTGTTTTTTTGAGTCTTGTTTATCTGTACTTACACGAATATAAGCATATACCATCTCGTGTTCCTCCTACATTTATGATTAGAGTTAAAAAATTATTATTGTAAGGAGTACTGGGTGTAACAGATTTAGACGGGAATATTTGACGCTATAATTTTATTTTAAGTATTTTTATACTTAATAGTTTAAATTTTTTACACATCAAAAAGGTATTCAGGGGTTTAAAATATTGTTGTTCAACATTACTCTAACATTACTCAAGTCAAGTTATATACTTGAGTTGTACAAATAAATTAAGACGTTAACTTTACTCATCAAATAGTAATGTTAAAAAACAAAGTAGAGAATTAAAATTTCCGATTTACTTTTCAACAGTTCTTCTGATGAATATATAAAAACCTTCTGAAAGTTTTATATATTCTTAACTACCCTTTTTTTTAATTTTTAAGACATCCTATAGGAACAACAAAAACCCCTTCTTTAGTTTTATAAGCATACTCCCCAACTCCTACCAATAACATTTTAAAAGAAGGTGATTTCATTTTTTGAGTATCAATATTTGCTTCAAGTTTATTAAGAGTAGCTATTCCTTCTTCTATCAATTTTTGTCCACCTAATTTTATTTCCACCAATCCATAAGAACCATTACGTAAATGTATTACAGCATCACATTCTAAGTTATTACCATCTCTGTAATGATATACTTTTCCATCCAAGGATTCAGCATATACCCTTAAGTCTCTGACACAAAAATTTTCAAACAAAAATCCCATCGTTTTTAAATCATTTGTAAGATCTTTGGGACCTACCCCTAAAGAAGCAGCTCCTATAGAAGGATCCGTAAAATATCGAGTGTCAGATACACGAATTGCCACCTTAGACCTTAAATTTGGATTCCACGAAGGTGTATCCTCAATAACAAAAATCTGTTTCAGTGCTTTTATATAAGAAGATATAGTCTCTACAGTAATTAGTGTAGCCTCATTTTCTTGAATATCTTGGACGATAGAAGATAATTTAGTTTGTGTAGCAATGGCTCTAGCATATGAACGCATTATACGCTTAGTTCTTTCGGGATTTCTTTCTACATTATCAACTCTTGAAATATCTGAGTTTACAACCCCATCATAATAATCTCTTGCTTGAACTAAGGATACTCTCAAAGAACAATCCAAAGCCTTTGGCCATCCACCTCTACAAATTAAAAAAGCTAGCCCATCTAAATCTAACTTAGAATGCCCACTTATATCCTTAGCTCCTTCAAACAAATCTTTTAAAGAAACTTCTCCTGTTGACTCCATCGACTCATATAAACTCATAGGTCTCATAAGCATTCGAGTGATTCTTCCTGTTCCTGTGTGAAATATCTGAGAAAGATCAGCAGGCACAGCCGACCCAGTTAGTATAAATTGACCAAATTCATCCCTTTGATCTACCTCATACCTTATTGCATCCCATAACTGAGGAGCAATTTGCCACTCATCAATTAAGCGTGGAGTTTTACCAATTAATAATTCTGAAGGGTTTATGTCTGCCAAAGCAAGATAATTATAAGACTTACTGCGATTTTGCATAGATACAGTACTTTTTGCAACCTGTTTAGCGGTTGTAGTTTTACCACACCACTTTGCCCCTTCTATCAGTACTGCTCCCTTACTTTCTAATTTAAATTTTAAAATTTCATCTACAATTCTTGCTTTATATTTTTTCATAAAAACCCCTCAAAATTTTCTCTAAATTTATTATAACATATTTTTTAGATAAATGAAGTAAATTCATCATGTTATATTATTTTATTTCGTCATTTGAGGGATTTTCACTTCGTCATTTGAGGGATTTTCACTTCGTCATTTGAGAGATTTTCACTTCGTCATTTGAGATATTTTCACTCCATCATTTAAAGTGTTTTTATTCCCCCATTTGTGGATTTAATTGATATATTAAAACATCACAAACAGCTCCCTCATTAAAACAACATAAAAAAACTTCGAGCTAAATAGAACTTCTATTCCAAAATAATCAAACTCTATAAAAATCCAATATTATTCACAAATTATAAAAAAGCATAGATGATCTTTTTAAATCTTCTACGCTCTTTTAACCACCACTTTAACTTTTAATTTTAATTATAAAATACCTTTCTAAGTTCTACTTATACCTTGGTAATATCTTCACTATTCTGTGTAAAATTATCTATTAGCTTTTTAGCAGTTTTAGGATTATTGATAGTTGCATTACCACCGATACATCCTCCTTCACAACACATCACTTCAACCAAATTACACCCCTCACAATCTCCAGTTACTGCATATCTTTTTAGTTGTTTTATACTATCTTTATTTAATCCATTTATTACACAAGGTTTAACCATATCTTCATCCTTCAGTGATTTTTTAACGGATTCAGCTACCCCTCCAGAATAACCAAAATTACGAGCTTGTTTTGAAGATTCAACCTCGTATTTACTTTCTTCTAAATCAAGAATTTGAATTTTCTTTGCTATAAATAAAGCACCAAGTTCTTCATAATTCATAACATAATCAACATTTGGATTTTCAAAACCTTCAGCTCGTTTTGCTACACAAGGACTTACAAAAACAAGGGTTGCATCTGGGTATTTCTTTTTAACAATTTGAGCCGTATAGTACAAAGGAGTCTTTGTATCAGATACAAACGGTTTGATTTCCGATAGATGTTTTTTAATTAACTGATTGTATCCAGCACAACAAGAGGTTGTCATAAATTTTTGTCCCTCTTTCATTCGTTCACTAAATTCTTTTGCTTCTGTATTTGCTGTAATATCAGCTCCCTGAGCTACCTCGTATACATCACTAAATCCAGACTTTATAATAGCAGTTTTTAGTTGATAAATATTTCCAGGGAATTGTCCCACTATAGAAGGAGCGATCATAGCTATAACTTGATTCTTGGATCTTAATGCTTTTAAAATATCAATAATTTGACTTCTTTCATGTACCGCTCCAAAAGGACAAGCAACAGTACATCTTCCACAATTAATACATTTATCGTAATCAATACTTGCAAATCCAGTTTCATCCTTTTTTATTGCTCCAACTGGACAAGAATCTTCACAAGGAACTGAAATTTTAACAATTGCCTTATAAGGACAGGCTTTAACACACATCTGACATTTCTTACATTTAGAATCATCAATAACCGATCTTCCATTTACTATAGATATAGCACCAAACTTACAAGTTGATTGACACGGTCTTGCAACACATCCCTGACATAGATCTGTAACATAAATTCTATTTGTCGCACATCCTTTACAAGCAGCTTGCAGTACCGTTAGGTTCTTATCACTAATACTTTGCCTTTCAAGTGCCTGTTTTGCATAATCTGCCAAAGATACTGTTTCATCATCTTCTTCAATAGGAAATCCAAGTCCAGCAAGAGTTCTATCCTTAATTATAGCTCTCTCTTTATATACACAACATCTATAGGGAACTTCCATTCCTTTTGGACGCATATCGTATGGAATTAGTCTTGCTTGACGTTCAAAATCATCAGATAAAAAAGCCTTAATTATTCTGACTAAAATTTCTTTTTTTATATGTATTGCTTGTCCTAAATTATTCATTCACCTTTTCCTATTGTTTTGCAAGTTGTCTATCTATTTCTTCTATTACTTTTTCTGCAGTTGCTTCTGGAACTACCTGTTCGTTTACTTTAACGTAAGGAGCTTTTGAATATTCCCAATTTATAGAGCATAATCCTAAACAATTTGAAGCTGTAAGCTCAACTTTATCACCATATTTTTTTGGAATACTATCATGTAATTCTTGTAAATTTGCTCCCCCCATTACAAAGCAAGTTGTTCCCGTGCATACTTTTACTGAAATTTTTTCCATTTTCTACTCCCCTTATATAAATTGTACTTCAACTTTTTTTAAGTATTTATCTTCTAAAACCTGAGCTATTTGTTTTACA
>CACXFL010000006.1 GCA_902766925.1 uncultured bacterium
AAGAAACTCCAGGGGACGTTTTAGAGAAGAAAAAAGAAGATGGTACCACTATTAAATATAAAAAGTTCAGAGGTATGGCTTCCAGAGAGGCTCAAGAAGATTTTATGGGTGGAATGGCAGATTGGAAAACAGCTGAAGGTATAGCTGTGGAAGTAGAATGTAAAGGAAGTGCTAAAGCTGTTATTCAAGATATCATGGGTGGAATTCGATCTGGTATGACCTACAGTGGTGCTTCTACTATAGGAGCATTGCAAAGAAAAGTTAACTTTATTGAAATTACTCCTGCTGGTTGGTTAGAAGGAACTCCTCATTTTAATATTAAGAAAAGCTAATATGGGAAAAAAATTAGTTATCTTACACCAAAAGGTTCTAGTTATTTTAGTTCTATCTTTGTTTAGTATATCTTTGCAATCGGTGCTTGCATCTGATTGCAAAGATATCTACGGTCTAGATGATATTAATTATAACAATTCATCATCTTCCTCTTCCAAAAAAATAAGTGCAGTCCCAGCTGATTATTCCTATTACAAAGGGGTTGAATTTTCTTTTATTGTCAGTCCTGGTTTGAGATTGTCTTATATTCATCCTATCTATTATAATACTTTTATAGATGTTGGAGGGTATCTTCCTCTATCTAACTCATCTTCTTCATACCTTGGTTTAAGTAGTGGTGTTAGATATTCTTTAAACTTGAATGAATTCTATTCTTTACAGGTAGGATCTAGTCTAGGATTAAGATATAAAAAAACAGACCATAAATCTAACCTAGGGATCTATATAATTCCTAGACTAATAAACCTTTGTACCGTCAACTCTTCATTGATATTTAGTATAGAAATTTTTACTAATATTAATCTGTATCGTTCATCAACAAATTTAACCTCTTCTATAAAAGCTAATTTAGGATTAGGTTTTATTTATAAGTTATAAATTTAATTTTTTTAGTTAGAATCGAAATATTTATGAATACTACTAAACTAAAGCAAACAGATAATCTGTCTAATATTTCTATAACAGTTAAAACATATCTTAAATTTTTAATTAAATGGTTAATATCGGTTTTTATAGTTCTTCTTACCCAGTTTATCTTTTATCTATATAATCGTAATTCTTTTCATATAGAATCTGGAGATATAGTTTCTATTCTAGTAGGGAATCTGAGGTTTTCAGTATCTATAGTATCCCTACTTTTAATACCTTATTTTGTAATATCGATGTTACCTTTTCTTAGATCTTTCAACCCTATACAAAAGTTGATGAGCGTATTCTATACTCTTGTGAATTTTATTTTAGTTTTTACTAGTTTTATAGACGTATACTACTATCAGTTTTCTCCTAAAAGATCTACTTTATCTGTATTTGATATGTTTTTTGCTTCTTCTCCTAACCTGGATTTTCTAAAATCCTTGATTAAAGATTATTGGTTAGGAGCTCTAATCCTTATAGGATTAACTTATCTATCATATCTTTTATGTAATAAATTATCTCCAGTAGTAAAAAGACATTTGAGTAAAAAACTTATCTACTCCTATTTAGTGGATATGGTTTTATTCTTACTGGTTTTAGTCTGTCTTATTTATTCTTATAGAGGGTTTGGTAGAAAGCCTATTGGTCTAGTAAACACGTTGGATTATGTTAAAGCTGATCTATCTGATCTAGTTGTTAATACTCCTTTTATGATGTTAAAAAACATGGATAATAAAGATTTAGTTCAAATTAAAAAATTTGAAGATAAATCTGTCCTGGAACAAATCTATACCCCTTTAATTAAAACTGGAGTTATTAAGGATAATAAAGATTCTAGACTGAAATGTTTATTAAATACCGAGGTCAAAAATATTGTTTTGATAATGCTAGAGAGTTTCTCACCTGAATACGTAGGTGCTTATAACCCAAATATGAAGGAAACTACTACTCCTTTTTTGGATTCTATAATAAAACAATCTGTCTGGTTTAAGGGATTTGCTACAAGTTCTAACACTGCTCAAGCTTTTGTATCCCTTCATTTAGGAATCCCTGCATTATTAAATGATTCCTATATTTTTTCTAAATATTCTACAAACAAGGTTAAATCTCTTCCTCAGGTTTTAAAAGATCATGGATTTATTACAAATTTTATGACTGCGGATAATAACGGTGTACTATATTTTGATAGTTTTTCTTCTAGTATAGGTTTTGATCATTACTATGCTAAAAAAGAGTACGATAATTTTGCTCCAGGAAACTCTGATTATAACGGTACTTGGGGAGTATATGATGATAAGTTTTTTAATTTTGTTGCTCATATTCTATCTACCAGCAGACAACCTTTTTTTACCACTTTTTTAACGACAGCTTCTCATCATCCTTTCTTACTTCCTCCAGAGTACCAATCGGTATTTGTTCAAAAAGAAGGAGAACACCCAATTGTTAAAATGGTTCGTTATACAGATATGGCCCTCAGGAATCTTTTTAAAAAGATAGAAACTACCGATTGGTACCAAAACACTCTGTTTATATTTACTGCAGATCACAACACTTATTTAAGTCCCCAGGCTTCAGCTAATAGTAGATCTAAATTTGAAATCCCTATATTTTTCTATAAACCTAGCTGGACTTGTAGTGGTAGGGTTGATGAGTTAATTAGCCAAGTTGATATATTTCCTATTATCCTGGATATCCTGGGGATAAAAGAAAATATAATCTCATTTGGTAAAGGACTAGATTATCAAGATAGATACGTTAGTGTGAAAACTAATGGTCTATACACTCTTATAAAAAAAGATTATCTTATTAGATCTAACGAAGATGCTTCTTGGGTATTTTGTGAACCAGAAAACTCTGATAGTTCAAAATGCAAACATTTCAAAAAAGATCAAAGATTTTTTGAGGCTTTCTTACAACAATATACTTCAAGAATTATCCTAAATAAAACATATCCATCTGACGAATAACCTCAGATGGATATGTTTTATTTTAAAATTTTCATGATAGTTTAATACCAGCGATTAAAATCCATCATCATCGTCATCATCAAAATCTTCATCCTCATCTTCATCAGGATCTTGGTCTTCTTCCTCTTCATCTCCGTCTTGAGAATTTTTCTGAGCTTGTCTAATCTTAAAGATACTGATAGGCTCTCCAAATTTTACATTAGCTATAACATCTTCACCACAGATATAATCTTTTAAAACTGTTTTTAAAAACTCTATAGCTTCATCCAAAGAAGAGAAAATCCTTGAACTTCTGTGAGATAAAAACTCATAGGATTCTAAGAATTTTTGAGGTTTTAAAGTAAGACCTGTAAAGATAAAAGGAATATTAAGTCTTTTTCTTAGTTGAAGTAACTCTACTAAAAAAGTAGAACAAACATCTTTTTCATCTTGGAAATCTATCAATATATAATTTACCTTCATAACCATAAGCCAATTATGAAGAGCTCCACCTATATCCACACAGTGTTTACATTCGTGACTTGTGGATACACAACTATCTGTAGTATTAAAAACAACCACACCATTCACATTTACAGGAATAAGATCCATACATACTCCTTAAACACGGAATCAGGAAACAATCCAATCAACTAAAACAGTATTAAACTTAGTTACTAACCTTAAGTCAAGGTTAAATCCATTAAAATGAACTAAAATAACTACTACTTATACTCTGAATCTTCAAGAATAAAGAGAAGTTTTTCATGTTTTTACCATAGGTTTTTATGGGTTTTACCTAAAAATCGTTGACAAAATGACAAATTTATATTCTAATATATTATATATATCTTGTATATTCGTCATTTTTTATTTTTATTACCATCTTTTAGTTGGTAACAGTTTCAAATCTACTTATTTTCAAGGTTCTATATGTCATGGAGGATTTATGAAGAAGATAGAAACTAATAAGTATCCTAATTCTGCAACCCTGTTTAAGTTCTGTAAGACTGCTCTCGAGAACAAATATAATGGATCTATAAAAATTATAGATCAAGATGTAGGAGCTATCCTTGGATACGATCCTGCAGATTGTTCTCATTGGAAAAAAGGTAAAAAAAATATCAAATCTTTAAGTACAATTAAAAATATTGCAGAACACCTAAATGTAGATGAAAGACTACTTATTGATATTACCTCTGGAGAAATTAATCTTGAAGAAGCCCTGTTTGAATATAAAGGATACGGAGATTTCGAACTAGATGTTAAAAGTATAGATATATTAAAGAAAAACTTCTTCTCAGATACAACAAACTGGCAAAGTGAAAAATCTAACTCTGTTGAAGAATATCTTAGAATAAACAGAGAAGCTATCTCAGGAATTGTAGATTATATACTAGAAAGAGGTAACTACACTGAAGCTCCTATCTATCTTCCAGAAGTATTCTCACTATTTCCTGGAGTAATTTTAGAAGAAGTAGGTTGTATTGAAACAGCTGTTAAAGTAATTCATGAACATGGAGTTACAAAAGTACAGTATAAAGATAGAGAAATGAAACCTTTTGTTAGATATCTATGTGCAAAAGAATTATTTAACTTCCTATGCTATTCATCTAATCAATTGGTTCAAGATCTTAAAGATCTTCCAAGTCTACTCCTTAATATCCATGCAAATTTATTTGCTGGAATGCTTTTAATTCCTACAAGATTACTTCAACAAGAAATTGGTAAAGTACAAAGTTCCCTAGATATTGTTGATCAACTCTCTAGAATATTCTGGGTATCTAAATCTTTAATGAACAAACGTCTCAAAGATTGTATGACACACTCTAGATAGTACCTTATACTACAGAGTAGAAAGATTCTCTTTCTACTCTGTAGTATATTTGAAATTAATAGCTAAGAGTATAAACATGATTCAATCTAAACTTGGAAAACTTCTGGTAAAATCAAAGCTGATAACAAAAGATAGCTATGATGATATTATATCTACACTCAGCCTAACCTCCCCTCAAAATCAAAAACAATTTCCTAGCTTTACCTCAATCCTTCTAGAAAAAAAGTTAATTACTGAAGACACACTAGCTGATTTTATAGTAGCTTCTTCTGGTTTTCCTAGAATCGTAGCAAATATGATCCTTAATTTTAATGATTCTACTCTTCCTGATAATTGTCAAAAAGATCTTTTTTATAAGTTTAGATGTGTCCCATTTGCTAAAGAAACGACTATTATCCATGTAGCTATGAGCGATCCTCTGGATGAAACCTTGATAAAAAAAATAGAATTTATTACCTCTTCTAAGATAAAACCATTTGTTGCAAAATTTAGTCAAATTCAAAGAAGCCTGGATAAATATTTCTTCCCTGAAGATATCTTAGATGTATATCTTGGATATGGATCTGGTTACAACGAAGACGACGATTCTTTGGATGATGATTCTTCGTACCAAAACAGCTCATCTTACTCTCTACTTGATAATAGTGATACTGATTTCTCTAATGTCGATACCGAAGTAAATTTAAACTACGATATTTCTGAGCTAAATATTGTTCTTACAAAAATTATTTCTGCAAAATCTTTTGCAGAAAGTCTCACCTATTTTAATGAATCCATAAGACAAACTATAGAGTACTGTGGACTCTTTAAAATTGAAGAATCCTCGACTCAAAACATCTCCCTATCTTTAAAAGATAGTCCCCAAACCTCTGTAGAAGAAGCTCAAGATATTATTAGTTCTGTAAATAATAAATTAACCTTAGAATATCTAAATAACGATAAATCATCTGATTGGAGATTTATAAATCTTCCCCGAGTATCTAAAAAAGCTTATCTCTATCCTGTAAGAATTGATGACAAAACCTACCTTGGATGTATAATGATAGACGATCAGGATCTTATGATGGATAAGATTTATTTAAATATGGTCTGTGATTTAATTAAAGCACTGGTAAAAAAATATGGTAGATAGCCCTTCTTCAAAAATCCAAGATAAAAAGACAGAAAACTCTCTTTTTAGTCTGATATTTAATATATTGATTCCTAGTCTCATTCTTATCAAACTTAAGATAGATCCTAAACTAACCCTTCTTATAGCTCTGGCTTTTCCTATAAGTTATAGTATCTGGTTTTTTATAACAAGAAGATCTGCAAATCTTATCTCAATCCTTGGTTTTATAAACGTTCTTCTTACCGGAGGACTAGGAATTCTTGCTGTATCAAAAATATGGTTTGCTATAAAAGAAGCTACCCTTCCTTTAATTTTAGGAATCTGTGTTATTGCTACTATTAAATCCCCAAACCCTCTGGTAAATAGTTTGTTTTTTAATAAAAACATGATAGATACTGAAAGAATCAAAAAAATAATAGAAGAAAATAAATCAGAAGATACATTTAATAATTTAATGAAAAAAGTTTCTATAATTATCTCATCTGCTTTTTTTCTTAGTAGTATTTTAAATTTTGTTCTTGCTATTGTGATTTTAAAACATACCCCAGGAACTGAAGAATTTAACCAGGATCTAGGTACTATGAATCTACTAAGTTATCCTATAATCTGTGGGTCCTGTAGTATTTTAATGTTTGTTGCAGTATATGTTTACTGTAAAGACATAAAAAGGCTTACAGGACTTAAGATGGAAGAAATCCTTAAAACTAAAAGCTAATCTTCCCAAATTGGCTCATATCTTAACTCATTAGGAAATGAAAAAATTTGAGGATATTGATAAAAATCTACTTCACTTTCATTATCTTCGTTTGTAGAAAGAAAATTAATTAGATTATATAAATCTTCATATGTTGGGTTTTCCCTACTTGATATAGCTACTCTTATTCTATCTATTCTTCCTTATAAGTCTTAGTGCTCCTAAAAATCCTATCACCCAACCTACAATACCTGCTACAGAATATCCTCTATAGAGTGGTTCAACCTGAAAACAAATAAGAAGAGTAGAACTTAAAAGAATTGAGGCCATAATTATTCCTACTCCTAGATGATAGAGTCCTTTTTTAATTATACGAGAGGAATCTATCTGAGTTTGATTTACTACATTTATCTTAATAGATCCTTCTAGGATATCTTTTAGAAGATAGCTAAGGTTTTTAGGAGTAGTTCGTAAAAATCCTGCTAGATCTCTAATAAAAGAAGCTGTTACTTCTTTGAATCTTCCTATAGAATAATCTCTCGAAGCTACTTGAGAACTCGTACAATATTCTAGTATATCAAATTCTGGAGATATCTGTTTTGCCATACTATCTAGATAGGATAGATTTCTTACTATCAGAATCAAATCTCCGGAGTAACTAGCTCCATGTCTAGCAGCTAACATTGACAGATCTTTTACTATCTGGATTGTAGGAATAGATTTAACATCAGATCCCATATATGGAGTAACTTGAGATACCAACTCTTCTAAAAAAAGTTCACTATCAAAATTATGATCTGTTTTTACAAGATTGAGTAGATGATACAGATACCCTTCATAATCTTCTTTAATGAGAGAAAGAAACATTCCTATAAGATCTGCTCTTACAGATTTACTGATACTGATAGTAATTCCAAAATCAATGAAACCGATTTTATTTCCTTGCATTGCAATGATATTTCCAGAATGAAGATCTCCGTGAACAAAACCAGCTTCAAACATCATCTTCATAACAGCTGAAAGTCCTCTAGTAATAAGACGGTCTGGATCAAGTCCCGCTTTTATTAAAGACTGTCTATCCCAATCTGCTGCTTTTTCTATGTAAGAAGATGTTATTACACGTTTTGAACACATTTCATTATAAACTTTTGGAACTACTACAAAAGAGCTAGATTCAAAGATCTTTTTAAACTTAATCTCGGTAGCTTTTTCTCTTACAAAATCTAGTTCTTTTACAGTATTTTTAGTAAATTCTTTAACTATACTTTTTAGTTGATATTTTTTAGTTTCTGGAAAATATTCTTCAAGTCTTTCTGCAATTCTATCAAGTAAAAATAAATCCAATTTAAATATTTCATCAATTCCTGGTCTTTTAACTTTTACTACTACCTCATGTCCATGGTAGCTTGCTCTATATACTTGAGCAATAGAACCTGCTGCAATTGGCTCAGTATTAAAAGAATCAAACTTTTCAAGGTAGTTATCTCCAAAATCTTCTTTTAAAATTTGTTCTACTCCGGAAAATCCAACTGTTTTTACACCAGATTGTAATTTTTTAAATTCATCACAATAAACTTGAGGAATCACATCTTCCCTTGTAGCAAGAACCTGGCCTAATTTTACAAACACAGGTCCTAAATCTTCAAACATAGCACGTAGCTGTTGAGGAAGATTTTCAGAACCTACATGAAGACCTCTTTTTAATTTAGATATTCCCTGAAATTTAGAAGCAGATTTTACCTGTTCTTTGGAAAACATCGATAGTATTCCAGAACTTTCAGTCAAAGACCAAAGTCCATTTTTAGCCACTACCCTTAAGATAAAGGCTACACGTTTGAACACCTTAATGTTTTTTGAAAAATACATTCCTTGTCTTATTAAATTCATACCTGAACCCACCATTGATTTACGTAGACTACCTCTTTCTACATAATATCAAATAAGGTCATTCACTCATAGTTTATTTTTAGGCTTAGATCTAAAAGATATAATTACAGTTTGTTTTTAATAACCCCTCTTACATAACTTGCTGGAAGTACATATCCATCAGGAAGAATCAAAGTCCCAGGGTTAGTAACACTGTTACAACCAAGTTGAGCTCTATCTCCTACTATTGCTCCAAGTTTTCTCAAAGAGGTGTCTATTCTTTTATTAGTGACAGGATCCTTTATACTAATATTTGAACCGTTAAATTTAAGATTAGCAAGCTTTGTTCCAGCTCCAAGATTTGAGTTCTGACCTAGAATAGAATCTCCAACGTAACTAAAATGTCCAGCTTTAGCCCCATCTAGAAAAACAGCTGATTTTACCTCGGTGGTATGTCCTACTACACAACGAGCTCCCACGTAGACATTTCCTCTAATGTATGCAGCTTGTCTAACCTCGGTTCCTTTACCTATATAACAAGGTCCTTTAATATATGAATATGGCTCTATCAAAACATCTTCATCAATATATACCCTACCTATTATGCTACACTTTGATAAATCCACCGAAGATTTTATAACCGGGGTATCTTTAACTCCTAGCGAGGTTAAAAAAGAATCTAACCAAGAGACTAAATTCTTCCCGAGATAAGAAAAACAATCATCTGAAACAAATATGTTTTTATTATATAAATCTTCCTTTTTTGTAAATAAACCAAAATCTAAACTCATATCAATTTTCCATTAAAAATATACTTAAAGTTTTATTTTTATACTCCGATACTAAAGGTGAAAGTACACAAGACACGAAGTTAGGTGTACCAAAGATAGCTTAAACTTAAAGACACTTTAAAAACTTTTTAAGTATAAGTTGAAAAACAACAAATAGCAACGAGAGTTATTTTAGATGTTTGACACTAATAAATTTAAAGCCCAAGTGAAAAAATGGATCAAAGATAATCCTGATGGGACTGTTGATGATATC
>CACXFL010000007.1 GCA_902766925.1 uncultured bacterium
AAATTTTCTATTACCAAAAACTGCAGCAATATGCAAAATTTGGTAATAGAAAATTTATGGATAAAAGAGAGTTAGGGTATATTTTTTGTTTTTATAACAGGATTTATTACCAGTATTTCTATTTTACGCTTATAAGTTTTTCAGTTCTAGTTTACAATTAATACTGTGTTACTGAATAAGGTTGTCTTCATAATTCTAATTTCAAAGGAAATATTTCATTAGTGATCCAGGAGAAAAAATGAAAAAAATAGGGATTTATCTATTTGTGTCTATGTGTCTTGTTTGTTTATCTTTGATTTCTTGTCATGATAGTGGAGGTGGTAGAATAGGAATTTGGTGTGCAGGATCTCCTACTTTTTCTATGAAAGATTATATTAAAAAAGAATGTCAAAAAGATATGACTTTAGGAATAGCTGTTAATATATTTGGAGAACGATATAAGAAAGTAAGTTTTTCTAAACCATATAAACAATGTAGTATGGATCCAGATGGAGAATGTTCTCGTAGTGGAGGATTAAATAGGGAAGATAAGAACCTGTTTTTTGAAAGGTCATGGGGATATATGTCAGGTGATAGTAACGATATGGATGAAATTGAACCTCAGACTAAAGAACAATTTTTAAATGAAGGTGTATTTGTAGGATTAAGTGTATTTCCAGCTCCTTCAGGGAATATAGCAGTAAAAGATTTTATAGCTAAAGAATGTCACAGCAAAATATCTTTAGGGGAAAAAGTAACTATTTCAGAAATTGTAGGTAGGGAGTTTGGAGCAACAAAACCTGTAGAAGCTGTTACACGTGATGTGGAATATTTAACAGTAAGGTTTTCTGATAAGATTTCTAAATGTGTCATAAGTGATTATTTTGAGATAATATATCCTGAAGATAAATTAACAGATAGTACAGAGATAATAATTCGTATTGATGGACAGGCTCCTAATGTTAGTTCTGTAGAAGAACTATTAAATATAGTTCCAAAGAAATATATAACTATAGATATAGATACCTCTTCTGACAAGGATCCTGTTGGATGTGCTTGGTATAAGTATAACTTTAGAAAACAAGCAGAATATTTGGGAAATAAATTAGGATTTGGTTTTTATGTTGGTGGTTCATCAATGGATCGAGTATATTCATATTTTGATACTCCATACTCAGAAAAAGATAAAAATACTCTGATTGAAACTTGTAGAAATTATGCAAGTACAAATGAAAGTGGAACGAGAATGATTAATAATACATATATGGATACTACTGTGGTAAAAGGGGTTAAATTTAGTGAACAAGAAGATAAAACCTGTATTATGGATATGATTAATTGTTATTTTACAAAAGAAGAAGAAGAACTAGTATTTAGATATTCTATAAAGACCTTTTCTTCCAACAAACCAGAAGTTAGGGTTGGAGATTTTATTTCTGAAGAATGTAAAGCAGGGATAACATTTGAAAACACAGAAACAGCTAGTGTGATAACAGTTTCATTGGAAGAGTGTCTTAAAATTCCTGTAGATGATGTATTAACCTCTTATCATCCAACTGCAGAAAAACATTCTGTTAAAGTTGATGAAAATATTATTAAAGCAGAAACACTTGAAGAGTTATTAGATACTAAAATTGAGGGAAATTTACAGTTTGTTCCTGTAGAATAACACTGATTAAGTTTAAACAAGTTAGAAAGATTTAATGTATATTATTGAAATTGGAGAGAGTATGAAAAAGTTATTGTTATATTTATTTATATGTATGAGCTTTATATGTTTAAGTTCTTGTGGTGATGATGATGATGATGATGATGATGCTTGTAATCCTTATAAAGTACAGTTAAGGGATTCAAAACTTGGAAGGCAGGAATCAGGATTTATATTTAGTACCACATCCTATATGGTTGATGCTCATCCTTATTATACTACTACTTATAAGAAGAAGGATGTTGAAAAGGTCTTTGCTACTTGTAAAAGTCTTTTAGAAGAAAGGGAAGTATATTCAGTTTCAGCTATGAAATTTAGAGAAGAAAATGGTGTTTGTTTTATAGATGAATTTGAATGTTATACATCTGATGGAGACTATTCTTATGAAATTTCAACAACTTCTTCTAAATACACAGAATTTAAAGTCGCTGAGTTTATAAAGGATGAATGTAAGGAAACAATAGTAGTAGATAATTTCGATTCGGAGTATACCAGAGTTAAATTTAGTTCCAGTGATTGTTTTAAAGAACCAGCAATGGGTGTAATTTATTATCAAGATGTTATTGAACATCCTGAATCATTTATGGTGGTTCTTTTAGATAATCAGGATGCTGCAAAATTTTCTTCTCTAGAAGAATTACTTAATAAAAAAATTGGTTATTTAACTATTAAACGTGAGATAGATTACCTAAATAATTAATAATAACTTTTAAATGTTTGATGGGAGATTTTTTTATGAAAAAAATAATATTTTGTTTATTTATTATTACAAGTTGTTTGTATCTAAGTTCTTGTGGAGATGGAGATGATGATGATGATGGTGGGGTTTGTGCTCCATTTAAGAGAGTTATGATTGGTAATAAGGTAGATAAAACTGCACTTGGTTTTTCTTTTTATATTTCTAGTGCTGAACTAGGATTAACTAATCCTCAATCAATAAGGACTATGAATTTAGCAAAAAATGCGGCAACTGTTCAATCAAGTCCAGATCTATATCCTTATTATACTACTACATATAAAGACAGTGATATTAAAACTCTTGATGCAACTTGTAAGGGGATTATTACCGATAAGAAACTATCGTATAAGGAAGTATATGGTAAAAAATATAGAGAAGAAGAAGATGTATGTATAGTAGATACATTTGTATGCTCAACCTTGGAAGAAGGAACATATTCTTCTTATTTGACTACCAGTTCTTCAAAACAGACAGAATTTACGGTTGGAGAATTTATAAAAGACGAGTGTAAAGAATCTATGGTACTTGATAATAGTATAGAAGATTATTCTCGTATAAAATTTACTACCGAAAATTGTATTCAAGAACCTGTAGCTAGAATATTAAGATCTAACTTATCCATGAATCAAGTAGATACATTTGCTACAGTTCAACTTAATAACAGTTATACTAATATTAAAGTAGCTACCAAGGAAGAATTATTTAATACTAAATTTACTAAATATTTAGTATTTGAAACCTGGTACGAAGGTATGGGAAAGAAAACAGGTCTTAGATAAAAATGATTTAAAAGAAAAATAGTATAGTAATGATTGTATTATAAAAGGATATCCGATCTTGTTAGATCGGATATCCTTTTATATAGACTAACTAATTAATAACCTATTATTTTAGATGTACTATAGTAACTCCATCTCCACCTTCCTCAGAGGATCCAGGTCTAAAACTTAGTTTATACTCTCTGCAATGAGCTAGATATTGTCTCGTAGCTTTTTTAAGAACATCTGTTCCATGACCGTGGATAATGATTAGATCTGTTTCTCCATGTGTATAGGATCTATCAAGGAATAAGGAAAGTTTATCTATGAGCTCATCCTGACGAATACCACGGATATCAAGACAGTTAGTCTCGGTTCTTAAAACTAGTTCTAATCCCTTGTTTTGAGCTTTAGTGCTTCTACCACCACTAACTTTAGAATCTTTGGTATCTGGGTTAATACTGGAAGGTTTATTTACACCTTTTATACCAGAAGTTTTTTTAATTAAAGAGATATCTTTGATATTAACTTGGATATTTAGATTAGAAATTTTTACTAGGATAAATTCCCGGTTATCTAAGGAAAGAATTTGACCTTGTTTTTTAAGATGAGCTACCCAAACGGTATCTCCTACAGATAATTCCTCGAAACTTACTTTAGTTCCTACAGGCTTTTCTTTAATCTCAGAAGAGATATTTGATTTTAATTGTTTAGAGGTAGATTCTAGTTCTTTTAGTGCTTTAGTAAAGGAATTAAGATCTTCTTTTGAAGAAGAACTAGACATCTTTCCCATACCAACTTTTAACTGTTTTAATTTTTCCTGATACTCTGATTTTAGTTTATTAATCTCAGATTCAAAATTTTCTCTTAAATCAGATAAAACATGATTTTTTTCTTCTTGGAATTTTTCCTTCTGATCTTTAATAGAAGCTTCCTCATCACGGATAGAGTTAAGTTTTTCTTCGACTTCATGTTCCATTTTTATTAGTTTTTCTTTTTCTTCTAGAAGTTGATCTAGGATTGAGTTAAGTTCTCCTCCACTTCCTTTAAGTTCATGAGCTCTAGCTATTACAGAGGGAGCTAGACCTATTTTTTCTGCTATTTCTATTCCGTAACTTTGACCAGGGATATCTAGGATAAGTTTATATGTAGGAAGATTATCCTGTAAGGAAAAAGACATAGATCCATTTCTAACTGCTGGATTAGTTACCGCCATAGATTTTAGTTTATCAAAGTGGGTTGTAACAATAGAGATAACCCGATGATCTATAAGATGTTCAAGGATTGCTTGACCTAGAGCTGATCCAGTTTGAGGATCTGTTCCGGAACATAGTTCATCTAGAAGAACTAAATCCTGGTTAGTAGCTGAGGTTAAAATAGGTTTTAGTCCATGAATATGAGCTGAAAACGTTGATAGATTTGAAACTATACTTTGAAGATCTCCTAGTTCTATAAATATGGAATTAAATAGATACATGGAAGAATTTGATCTAGCAGGAATTAAAAGCCCTGCTTTTAACATTAGGTGTAAAAAAGCTATAAGTTTTAGTGTAGCTGTTTTTCCACCAGCGTTAGGTCCGGAGATAATAAGAGTAGTTTGATTGTGCTCGAGACTTACACTATTAGGAACAATTCCAGAACGCACCCTGTATTTTAAATCGGTAATATCTAGAGGTTGACTATTTGGACTATCTTCTTTTGTCTCTTTTTCTTTCTTGTTATCAGTAGAGCCTTTTTGAGTATTTGAATCAAGTTCATCCTCATCATCTTGAGGAATAAAATCGTTTAAAAGAAGTAGAGGATGGGTTGCATCTATTAGATCTATTCCAGGAATATCTGAGATATTAACGGTTCCTGCATTTAGAATATAAGCAAGAGTTGCTTTTGCACATAGGATATCTAGATCTATAATTTCCTGGTATGATACTTTAAGTTCTTCTCTTTCTCCGTATACATAATCACTGAGTTCTTTTAAGATTCTTAGGATTTCTACTCTTTCTTGAACCTTGATGTTTAATAATTTTTCATTCAGTGGACTAATAGAAGCTGGTTCCATAAATAGGGTTTGTCCACTATCAGAGGTATCATATACCGATCCAGGAACACGTCCGTTAGCATCTAATTTAAAAGGAAGGACATATCTATCAGATCTAACTGTATAGAAAGTATCTTGAAGATACTTGGAAGTTTCAGGATTTGAAAACATAGCTTTAAGAGAAAATTCTATTTTTCGAATCAAGGCAAATTTTTCATTTCTGATTCTTACTAGCTCCGGGCTTGCATCAGAACGGATATCGTTATTTTTAATATCTATAATCTTTTCAATTCTAGATATAAGAGGAGAAAAATTATAACAAACACTTTTAAATCTTTTTAATACATAGCTTTTATCTTCAAAATCAGAACAAAATTTTAGAAGGTATTTACAGTTATATGCAAGGGATCTAAGATCACAAAAATCTTTGATGGTAAGAATCTTTCCGATACTGATATCCATGAACAGTTTATCCATAGAATCCATATCAGATACTGGAGGGTTATATCCAAGATCTAGTAAGGTTTTTATCGATAGGGTATCATCCCATACTTTTAGAATTTCTTCTTTTTTAAGATTTGGATCTAGTTTCAAACAGGTCTTCTTTCCTGGTTGAGTTCTACTAAAGGAAGCAAGTATTTTTAAAAAAGAAGGCCAATCTAATTTTTCTAAAAGAAGATAAGATAAACTCATAATAATCCACACACCTATAAATTAATAATTATAACCAAACGATCTACAATTTTGGTAGCATTATATAGGTAACACGAAACTAAAAAACAATCACATAAAAAAAGTATAGTATAACTTGTTGATATGGTTATATAAATTCTAAAAAGTCGTAATTCCGCATTACTAATGTGGAATTACTCTTTTCATAAAAAGGTTCTTAGAGTTACTGT
>CACXFL010000008.1 GCA_902766925.1 uncultured bacterium
AGATCTTCTTCCTACTCTATGTAAGGGAGAAAAAATCTGGTCTTTTGGTCTTACTGAGGAACAATCTGGATCAGATGCTAAAGAAACGCTTACCAGAGCTGAAAGAATTAATGGTAAGGATTCGTGGAAAATAGATGGATCTAAAATATGGATCACAAACGCTTCTACTCCAATGACAGGTGGAACTACTGTTTTAGCTGTCAGCTCTGATCCTGCTGCTCCAAGAAAAGAACTTACCTGTTTTTTAGTACCTACTGGTACTCCTGGATTTACCGCTAAACCAATTACAGGAAAACTTACCTGGAGAGCTTCTAACACTTCTAAGTTAAAGTTAGAAGGAGTTGAGGTGCCTTCCGATATGGTTCTAGGAGAAGTAGGAAAAGGATTTAAAGTGATGATGAAAGCCTTGGATAAAGGGAGACTATCAATTGCTGCTATGGGACTAGGACTATCTAAAACATCGTATGAGAAAGCTTTAGAATATGCTGGAAAAAGACGTACTTTTGGAAAGCCTATCAGTCAACATCAATCTATAGCTTTTAGATTAGCTGATATGGCTACACGTATTGAAGCTAGTGAATCAATGCTGTATAAGGCATGTTGGCTTCACGATAACGGTAAACCTTTTGCAAAACTTGCTGCTATGGCAAAACTTTATTGTTCTGAAACTGCAGAGTTTTGCGCAAGAGAAGCTCAACAGATATTTGGAGGTTATGGTCTAGTTCAAGAGTATGATATTGAAAGGTTCTATAGAGATGCTACCCTTCTTCGTATAGGAGAAGGAACCAGCGAAATTCAACGTCTTGTTATATCTAGATATATTGGATGTTAGTTTTATAAGGTTATAAGTCTATACAGAAACACTAGATATTTTGTATATGGTGTTTCTGTGTATATTTATCTACCTTTCTATCTAAACTAGATATAATTATTTCTATTGTTTTTTTTAATATAAAAAATTCATTCCCTGCATATCCTATTATAAAAAAACACGAGTAATCTAGACGGAAATAAAACAGTTGGATATATTATAAAGATAGACTATTAAAGTTAAAAAAATTATCTGTAAAAATACTGTAGATTATAATAAATGTTTTTGGAGTTGTATCTATGAGTAACACTTTTTTGAAATTATATTTTATTCTATCTATCAGTTTATTTATCTCATCCTGTACAAATTTCAGTCCTATAAGTGATTTAAATTTTAAGGTTCAAACCTTTGATCTATTCTCTCAGCTTCCTTCCCCTGAATTTAAAGAAACTCAATCTAACATCTATTCTAACTGGACTTTTCGTAGAGAAAGACTTTCTCTAATAGATTTTGAACTAGCTAAATCAAAACCTAACATCATTTTTTTTCAACACCTAATGAAAAAAAGTATTACAAACTCCGATGAAGTAATTCTTGCTTCAAACTCTCTTGCTAGATATCGTTTTACTAATGAAAAAATATCAAACTCTTCTAATTGGAAAGAATATATATCTATAGTTACTGGAGCTAAATTTAATTTTATTAGTTCAAAACTCTACAGTTTAGGATCTGATTCTTTTATTCTAGCTGAACTGCTTTCTTATAAACAAGATCCTATACTTCTTATAAATGTACAGTTAAAAAAATTTAATGAACAAAAGTTTTTCAACACTTTGGAAGAAATTTATAAAGATACTAGTTTTCAAAAAGTATGCAAACACCGAATTATCCTTGGTGGATATTTCGGTGATAATCTAGCTGATAATTTTTCTGAACTTATCGAAGATAAATATTTTAAAAATCCATTTTCATATCTAAAAAAACAATCTATATCTACATTCAAAGATAATCCTTTATATAACATGATTATAAAAGAACCTAAGGATCCTTTATATAACTACGATTATCTTTTTGTGCCTAGTTCTGCTACAGTATCAGATGCTCATCTTGTATACACAAACTCTTATCCTAATAAACTAAAAAGAATAGGTATTAAGCAGATAGCTCCTTCTCTACGAGCAGGACTGGAACTTTCAGTTAGAATGAGATCATGTCTATAGATGATCCATCTTATAAGACTTATATAAAAAACAATTAAGGTAGATAATCATTTGAAAAAACAGCTGTTTTAGTGTAGTTAAAAGACTCTTATGTTAATTAAGTTGGTTTGTTTTTCATATGGTATTTACTGGATTATGTACGTGAGTGTTTTTAAAGATATAGTTCTATATTTGTCAGTATTAATTAAAAAATCTAATACTAAAACCACTAAACTTAGTTTTATTTTTGGTTGTATATTGTTTTTTTTATGTAGCACTTATTCCTACGGTGAAGAATTTCATTCTAGCGATCCTGGACCTAGATTTAGATCTTATTTAAAACTTAGTTTAAGACATGAAGATAAAATATCTGAATTTATAGATAAATATACAAAAAAAGAGTTAGCACTATTTGATCTTTTAAGTAGACAAATATTTTTCAAACAAATTCTTGTAAACGATTCTAGAAGGAAGAAATTTATTCTAACAGGTCCTATTCTTTTTTCCATGGTAGAAGCTATAAACTCTGGTATGGATTTAAGTTCCTTTACTGCTCATAAACCTACAGTGGTACTAAATTATAATAAAAACCATACAGATAGTGAGCCTCTGAATTTTGATTCAACTCTTCTTGATAGTATGAGTACCTATTCAATGAGTGATGTAAATCTAAGATTTTTATCCCTATCTACAATTATTCTTCCAACTACTAATTTTGTTCCGTTTTACTCTCTGATTTTTACAGAAACTAAAGCTGGAGTATTTTCAGTAGAAAGTAGTCTTGCTTTAAAAGCTCATCTATTAAAAGATATGGATTTTGATCCTTCGGGATTAAA
>CACXFL010000009.1 GCA_902766925.1 uncultured bacterium
TAAAACCTATGGTAAATCAGGTTGAAACACATGTGTTTAATCAACAAAAACAAGCTCGTGTTGTTATGCAAAAATATAACTGTCAGATTATGTCTTGGGGACCTTTTGCAGAAGGGAAGAATAACCTGTTTAAAAATGAAACCCTAGTTAAGATCGGAACTAAATACGGAAAATCTGCAGCTCAAGTAGCACTACGATTCTTGATTCAAGAAGGAGTAGTTATTATTCCAAAATCTGTAAGAAAAGAAAGAATTGAAGAAAACTTTAATGTAACTGATTTTAGTCTCTCAGGAGAAGATATGAGCGAGATTAGAAATCTTGATCAAGGAAGAAGTTTGTTTTTAGATCATTATGATCCTGATACAGTAGATTTTATCATTCATTTTATTAAAGAGTGTAAATAAAGATAAGTTAAAAAAATTATAGAAATTATAAAAACTATAGATAACTAAGAGGTATATTAAATAATTAATATACCTCTTTTATTTAGCTTTAACTAAAATCCTATTTCTTTTAACCAGGCAAGTACTAACTTTTTAGCTTCAGCTCGTTCGTTTTGAGCAACATGACCGTAGATACCTATACCTTTGAGAAGTTTTGCACCAAGTGATTCCATACCACGAGTTCCACAAAAACCAGTTCCTTCATGAGTTGAAAAAGGTACGATGGTTTTTCCTTTGAAGTTATAGGATTCAATAAAGGTGTACACAGCCATTGGTTTATCACCCCACCAAGTAGGATATCCTATAAAGATAGTTGTATAGGAATCAAAGTTTTCTACTTTGCTGGCTAGTTTTGGTCTAGCTTTTTTCTCCTGTTCGGATTTACCAACCTCAGTAAGTTTTGTGTAAGAATCAGTAGGGTAGTTGTCTTTAGCTACTTTTATTTCAAATAGATCTCCTCCTACCTTTTGCTGGATCATCTTTGCAATGACTGCAGTGTTACCTTCTTTGATGTTGCCAACAGCGTACTGCTGACCGATTCTAGAAAAATAAGCTATTAGAATTTTAGAATCAGAACTAGAACTGGGTTTTGATTTTTCCTGAACTTTGGTTGTTTTTTTAGCTATAGCTTTAGCATTAAAGCTAGAAGGAGTTTTACTCTTTAGATAGAAGATAGAGACCAGTAGTACCATTCCTATAAACGCTAGGGTTGAAAATAGTAGTTTTAATTTCATAGATATCTCCGAATAATTGATAGTTAACGATTTATTCTAATAAATATAGATAGTTTGGTATATAAAAAATGTTGCTAGATTCGTTAATAGCGTGTATACACGAAGTGTATACGTGATGATTTTTATGTGCCAATTTAGGAGTAACTATGAAAAAATTATGTGTTTTAATTTCTTTGTTGTTTGTCAGTTCAACTCTTCTAGCAGCTGGATTTCAAGATAATTCAGGAACTAAAGTATCTACAATAGCTCAAGCACTTAAAATGAGAGATGAAAGTTTTGTAACTATTCAAGGAAGTATTGTAAAAAGAATTTCTTCGGATAAATACCTGTTTAAAGATGCTACAGGTACTATGACTGTAGAAATAGATGATGAAGAATGGGCTGGTCAAGATGTTAATTCTAAAAATAAATTAGAACTTCAAGGTGAAATAGATAAAGATTTAATGTCTACTAAATTAGATGTGGATAGTGTTAGAATTATTAAATAAGGACTTTTGAATTAAATTATTAGATCTTAAAAGCCTCTTGCTGTATAAAGAAGCAAGAGGCTTTTTGTTGGTGAATGGTCTGTATTCACTAGATGATGGTGTTATGATTGACTAAAAATTCTGATATATGCTAAATGTGGTTAATGATATGATTGCTGCTATGGTACTTAGTGGGTATGAGTGTATTATGTTATAAGAATAGAAGGCATCCATGAAAAATCGTTCACTTATTGCTTCAAGTTATAAAGTTTTTGGTATCAAATATTTTTTATCATTTATTCTTTTGGCTTTAACCCAGTTAATTTTCTGGTTAGTTAATAGAAGCTACTTTTCTACAGGAAATGAATCAGTTTGGATGATTCTATTGGGAAACATTGTATTCATTCTTTCTACCTTATCTATATATCTTTGTTTGTTTATAGTATTATCTACCTTGCCTGTGGTTAGTTTGAAGTTTTTTAGGTACGGTTCTGTGTATCATAAACTCACCTCATTTGTTTGGTTAATTCCTACTTTTTTGATGGTTCTTTTGAATTTGGTGGATGTGTTTTGGTATCCTACCATGGGATCTAGGAGTAACTTATCTCAGTTTATGGTGTTTTTAGGGATAGAGTCTAAATTCTCATTTGTATTTAGTATAATAAAAACATACATCATACCTATAGGAGTTCTGCTTTTTGTTTTTTATCTACTGATACGATTTTGTCGAAGGATCGATAGGGCTTTCTATAAATCAAAGGTGGAGGAGTGTTATAGGTTTTCTTGGTATTCTGTAATAGTCCAGACGGTACTTTTTTTATTGATTGTAAGTGGAAGTGTTTTATTTTATAGAGGGTACTATAAAAGGTGTCTAAGACCTATTCATGCGGCGTTTTTTTCAAGTTTGAAAAATACAGATCTAGTACTGAATACTCCCTACATTCTTTTTAGAACTTATGCAAAGAAAAGAACAGTTAGAATTAATTTTTTCTCACAGGATAGGGTCAATGAGTTATTTAATATAGAGAGAACTTTCCCAACCCAGACGAATCATTTAAATCCAGTACTAAAATGCGTAAAAGATAGTGGAGTAAAAAATATAGTAATATTACAAATTGAAAGTCTAGGAGCAGAATATTTTAATACTTATAATCCTGAATCACATTATACTCCATTTTTAGATTCTCTGATAAAAAAATCGGTGAGTTGGAAAGGGTGGGCAAATGGAAATCATACAATGGCAGCTCCGTTGTCTGTGAACTCTTCGTTTCCTCAATATGATATGGATAGATATTTTCTAAAATCTGAAAGATCTAACACAGTAATGGATTCATTATCACAAATATTGCGCGATAAAGGTTATGATACATCTATTTTCTTTCCAGATGAAAATGGTTCCATGTACCTTGATGTTTATGCAAAGCAGGCAGGATTTAACTCCTATTACGGAAAAAATGAATACGATGAGGATAATCCAGGAAACGGGGATTTTCCTGAAGGTAGTCTTGGCGTGTTAGATGAACCATTTTTAAAATTTAGTGCAAAAAAGATAGATGAAACTTATAGAAAGAATCATAAACCCTTTTATTCTTATATTATAACTACTACCTCTCATTATCCTTATGTCATTCCTGATAAATATAAAAAGATATTTCCTCCTGGAACTCTTTCTATTCATCAATCGATTCAATATGTTGATAATGCTTTGAGACAGTTTTTTGATCTTGTTTCTGATAAAGAGTGGTCATCATCTACTTTGTTTATAGTGGTTGCAGATCATACATCAGAAAGTAGAGGAGGAGTATGGAAGACTTCCAGAGGACAACATATGATTCCAATTATATTTCATATTCCAGGTTCTGGATGTTCTGGTACCGTCCCTATGCTTGTATCTCAAGTGGATATTTTCCCTACTATTCTTGATCTTTTAGAAATAGAATCTAAGATTATGGCATATGGTAGATCTATATTCGATCCTGCTCATGAAAATATGGGACTTGCAAGTGGAAGTTTGTCGCATATGTTTATGTTAGATAATTATTTTGTAGAATGTTTTGAACGTTGTCAAAGAATTGAAGTATTTGATACGCTAAATGATCCATTACATCAAAATAATTTGATGAACCATATTGACACTTTGCCTGAATTACAAAAAAAGATGATTTTGAATGTTGTAGATAGAGCTAAAGCTTCTATCCAACTATATAATAATAGATTTTTAGACAGGAAAGTTAGAGTACAAGAACGCTAGGTAAGTTTTTTATTTTTTATTTTTTTGGTTTTATTTTTAAATTATTATAGAAGGCATCCATGAAAAATCGTTCACTTATTGCTTCAGGTTATAAAGTTTTTGGTATCAAATATTTTTTATCATTTATCCTTTTGGCTTTAACCCAGTTAATTTTCTGGATGATTAATAAAAGTTATTTTAATTTAGCCTCAGAATCTATTTTAAAAATTCTAAAGGGGAACCTTATATTTATTCTATCTACCCTATCTATATATCTTTGTGTATTTATATTATTATCTACTCTACCCGTTATTAGTTTGAAGAAATTTAGGTACGACTCGTTATATCAAAAGTTTACCTCATTCTTTTGGTTAGCACCTACTTTTTTAATGGTGTTTTTTAATTTGGTGGATGTGTTTTGGTACGAAACAATAGGCTCTAGGAGTAGTTTTTCTCAACTACTAGTATTTTTTGCGGTAGAATCAAAACTTAGTTTTATTTTTAGTATTATAAAAACACATTTTATTCCTATTATTTTACTGATTGCTGTGTTTTATCTTCTGATACTTCTTTGTAAAAGAATGGATAAGTGTTTTTATAGACCAAAAGAAAGTTTAGATTATAAGTATTCTAGACAAGGGCTGATATGTGAGATTATACTGTTTTTATTAGTAGTAGGTGGTAGTTTTTGGTTTTATAGAGGGTATTATAAAAGGTGTCTAAGACCTATTCATGCAGGGTATTTTTCAAGTTTAAAAAATACAGATTTAGTATTAAATACTCCATATATTCTATTTAAAACAATTGGTAAGAAAAGGACAAAAAGAATTGAGTTTTATTCTAAGGACAAGGTAGAAGAACTCTTCAGTATTGATCGAAATCTTCCAACTCAAAACACTAAACTTAGTCCTCCTCTTCGATGTATAAAAGAAAGTGGAATAAAAAATGTGGTAATACTTCAAATAGAGAGTCTTTCTGCAGAATATGTAGGAAGCTATAATCCAGATTCTAGGTTTACACCTTTTATAGATTCTTTGATAAAAAAATCAGTGAGCTGGAAAGGTTGGGCAAATGGAAATCATACAATGGCTGCTCCACTTTCTATGAACTCTTCTTTCCCTCAATATGATGCAGATAAATTTTTCTTTAGATCTGAAGAATCAAATACGGAGATGGATTCACTGTCTCAGATGTTAAAAGATCATGGATTTGATACTTCATTTTTCTTTGCTGATAAAAATGGGTCTATGTATCTAGATGTGTATGCATTGCAGTCTGGTTTTGATGCATACTATGGTAAGAATGAATACGACAGGGATAATCCAAATAATTCAGATTACATAGAAGGTACTTGGGGGATTTTGGATGAACCGTTTTTAAAGTACAGTGTAGAAAAATTAGATCAAAGATATAAGGATAATAAAAAACCTTTTTATTCTTATATAATAACTTCAACTTCTCATCATCCTTTTTTAATTCCATATGAATACAAAACTAGTTTGCCTCAAGGACCACTTCAAATTCATCAAACTATAGCTTATGAGGATGTTGCAATTAGAGAGTTTTTTAAACTGGCATCAACTAAAGATTGGTATAAGGATACCATATTTATTATAGCTGCAGATCATACGGGTATGAGCCAAGGAGGAGTTTGGGCAACTCCTCTTGGGCAACACTCTATCCCTATAATATTTTATACTCCAGGTGCAGAATGTAGTGGAACTGATGATAAGTTAGTATCTCAGGTGGATATATTCCCAACAGTAGTAGATCTATTTGGATTTGAAGCTCATATTCTAGCGTATGGAAAATCTATTTTTGATCCAGAACATGAAAATATAGGACTTACAAGTAGTAGTATTTCATATATTTTTGTTGAGGATAACTATCTTCTGCAATGTTTTGATCTATGTAGTAGGGTTGAAGTATTTGATACTTCTAAGGATCCTTTGAATCAGGATGATTTGATGAAAAAAATAGAAACTCTACCTCAAGGCCAAAAAGATAAGATCTTAAATATGATAGAAAAAACCCGTGCTTCAATTCAGCAGTTTAATAACAGAATGCTTGATAAAAAGACAGTAGTGAACCAATAAAAACATTATAAAATCATCTAGTTATAAAAAGCGAAGATTGAATACGAAGCCGATTAGGAAGGAAAAACTTTGGTAGCGAGGGAGGGATTTGAACCCCCAGTCTGCGGGTTATGAGCCCGCCGAGATACCAGATTTCTCCACCTCGCGTCAGATAACGTAGCTATGTTATAGAAAGACTGATCATGTTTGTCAACCTATAACATTATTTTTTATATTTTTCTATCAATATATTTAGCTTAGAAGCTACATCTTTAAGCTCATCTGAAGGTCTTAGTTTTAGAGGTTCTATATCGGTTTTACCCTCAATTATTTGGTCTAAACATCTATTAATAGAAACCAAAGGACCATAGATATTGTGGGTACATTTTACGGATACTAATATCGTGGTTATGATAAATAGCACAACAATCACAAGTCCTATACTTAATGGATAAATAAATTTAGATAAAGTAGTAGAGCTTTGATCTGCATTTAATTGAAAATACGAGGATACAACATCATATATGTCATATATATAGTAACCGTATACTCCAAATATTATTGCCCCAAAAATAACATTAAGAATTAAGAAAAAAAGACCAAGTTTTATCTGTTTATAAGGTTCTACAAACCAGGATCTAAAACCTTTTCTTCTACTTACCATCAAAAACTCCATGTTTCAGGTTGATCTATAAATCTTACGATTAATCTACATTACCTAGACAGTATATCTAAAATGAGTTGTTTTTTCTATTGATTATTTTCTATTTTTTTTATTTTGAGATTCATAATCATTGAAGAACAAGTTGAAGCTGTGATAGATCGAAGGATAAAACTACCGACGTTATAGTGTTCCATGTTTTTACTATTAAGTATTTCTATCTCTTTTTGAGTAAAACCAAGTTCAGAACCGGAAAATAAAAGAAAAGAATCATCTTGATTCACTTCGATGTCAAGTAGAGAAGAAGAAGAGCTTTCATCAAGAAGTATTTTTCTAGACCCTTGGGTTAGAGGATCTTGGTTTATATACTGGAAACATTCCTCAAGAGAAGAGAAAAAATAAAGTCGGGGGATAAAATAACGTTTCGATTGTTTGGTAGAAGATCTTACTATGGATAAAAACTTCTGTTCTAATCTAGGAGTTAAATCTTTTTTACTGTGAGGTTGACTAAATAGATAGATAGCATCTACCCCTATTTCAGTCAAAGGAGCTAGAAGTTCTTGGGTGTTTTTTAAAATACCAGTTACTAGTCCTAGTTTAAATGAGGAAGAAGGAATAATTTTCAAGGATCCAGGGATTTCATCAAAATTTATAGATTTTGATGAAATGCTTTGGATCCTTACAAGGGAATATTTCCCGGCTCCATCTATGAGTTCTAACTCATCTCCTTTAGCTAAACCTACGATACGGATATGTTTTAGTTCTTCTTCTGGTACAGTCCATCTACCTTGTTCATCTTGGGAGCCGATAAATCTAAATATATGAGACATACTAGAATCCTTATCCTAAAAATTATTCCTTAGTAAATAAACAACATGCCCAACCGTTATCATAAAAAGTCTTTGTAAGGGAAAAATTATACAAGCGGTATAGTTTAGTTATTTCTTCTACATTTTCTTCTAGAATACCAGCTATTATGTAATAGGATCCAGGTTGAGTTACTTTATCTACATCTACTATTATTTTTTTTAGTACAGGAAGTAGTATATTTGCAACTACTAGATCAAAAGTTTTGCCTTCTTGAATCAGCTTCTCTGGTACACTTCCTTCTTCGATATCTAAACTAACACCGTTATCTTGAGCATTTCGTTTTACAGCAGTTACTGCATCGATATCTATATCTGTAGCTAGGATAGATGCTCCAGAAAATAATTTTTTCATGGCAATAGCTAAAATACCGGTACCAGTTCCTACATCTAAACAGGATTTTATACTAGAACTTAAATCTGATATATACTCAATTGCTTGAAGACATAATTTAGTGCTTTCATGCTGTCCAGTACCAAAAGCCATACCAGGATCTATTCGTATATTTAGGTAAGAGCTATCCTCCTCGAGCCAAGGAGGATATACTCTAAACTTTTTTGTAACTACAGGTTTAAAACTAGATTGCCAACCGTATTTCCAATCATCTGTGTTAGAGGATAGAATAGAACAAAGTACTCTGTTACCAAACTGGGCTTTAATATCGGTCTCGATATTTAATAGTTCTTCCTTACTGTATTTGTAAATGCTGATAGAAGAAGTGTTCTTTTCTAATGAATCATAGTTAGAAAAAGCATCCTGATTATCATCTAAAAAAAGATTATCAACACTTCCTTCAACAAAACTAGTTATATCTTTTAGAAATAAATAATTTAAAATCTCATCTTTATCTATGGATGAAGATGGAACAATTTTTAACTCATACGTTAGACTGTTTTCTTTCTCACTCATTTTTGGCTCTTTTCAAAAAATATAATAAATCTGAATCTAATCCCAGCTTTAAACCCAAGCCATTTTACATAAAGATTCCAAAAGAAAAACATAAAAATATAGGGATATATGTAAGATTAAAAAATAAGACTTTTTGATATAAAAAATATCTTATTTATACTCATAAAATCGTATAAAAGATCCGAAAAAAAGTTATCCACAGGTTATCCACAGGTGGTATTTAGTAATATCTTTTAATATTAGTATGTTATAGTGTAATTTTTAAAAAAGTATCATCTGGATTTTTTTTTAGCTAGGATAAGAGGAACAGGGATTTGAAAGTATTTAATAAGAAATTTTTTGAGAAAAAACTTTTAGAAGGTCATGGGCTAGCAGTTAAGTTTTTTAATAAAAAGAGATTTTCTTGGTTGATAAATGTGAAAGAGTCTTTGAAATCTTTTTGGGATGAAGTAAACCATTATGATCTTTTTAAATATGCTAGTGCTATGGCTTATACTACACTTTTAGCTATAGTCCCTGCTATTGCTTTTATATGCAGTTTGATAGCTGTGTTTACTCCTTTTTGGTCATCCAAGGTGGATGTAGTAGGGATTGTAAAAGGATTTATTTTATCTAATTTAGCTGTAGGAGCTGGGGATGCTCTTATAAATTATATAGACAGTTTTATTCAAAACATTAATGTAGCAACTATAGGACTTACTGGACTTATAGGAATACTGGTATCTTTGGTACTTTTACTACGTCAGATAGAACTAGCACTTAATAGAATTTGGTCTGTAAAAGAGACAAGAAATACTATCACTAGATTTGTATATTTTTGGACTTTTATAACTCTTGGAAGTTTTTTGTTTGGGTTAGTATTAGGACTTGTTTCAGAGTTTAATTTATTAAACTTTATTCCATTTGTTAAATCTACGGAACATATTGATACCTCTATGGTGATTCCAAATGTTGCTCTGGTAGTATTTTTCTTTTTGTTGTATAAGATTGTTCCTAACTACGCAGTAAGGACTGTTCCAGCATTGATAGGAACACTGGTTGCTGTTACTTTGTTTGATCTTGCTGGGTATATATATAGGATATATGCTCTGATGTTTAATGGGTATAATA
>CACXFL010000010.1 GCA_902766925.1 uncultured bacterium
TAGAAGAAGAAGCTCCAGCAACTGAAGAAGAAGAACTTCCTACTTTAATCTTTGAAGATAATGAAGAAACAGAAACTCATGAAAGTAGTGTTCCTGGTTTTAAAGTTGTATGTAAAGATGGAGTTTGTGAACTAGTTCCTGTTGATGAAGAAGAAAACTCAGAGTCTTCTGATGAAAATAATTCAGAAGCAAGCGATGCTGATAATCAAGAATAGGTCTTGATTCTCCTACATTTTTTTATGGGATTTTACTTAATAGTTATATAAACCTTTCTGGTTTATATGCATGTGATGGACGGTTTTATGAAGGAGATTAGTTATCTCCTTCATAAATACAACATGAAGGAATGAATAAATGAATAGAATTTTATTAATAAGTATTTTATCAAGTTTTACCTTTGTAGGAACCCTTCAGGCTCAGATTTTTGGTGGATGGTTTAGAGGATACAATAACAACTATTACAATAACGGTTACTACAGAAACTATCAACAACCTCAACAACAATCAACTCAACCTCAATACAAAGAAAATACATGGTACAAATGGAAAGATGGTTCATACAAATATTATAAAGATGGTAAATGGAATGAAGAAGGTCCTAATAAACCAGGTCAATTTACTCAACAATCAACCCAGCAACAACAAACTACAGAAGAAGAAAGTATTGATTATCCAAATGTATATAATCCATCTGGATATAAACTTACAAATGCTGAAAAATATATTATAAGTAGAGTTAACGGTCTTAGATCTCAGTATCGTCTTCCTCCACTAGTAGTTAGTCCTGGTCTTATGAACTCAGCAAGATCTCAAACTAATATGATGAGAAGCTACGGTATGCAACACGGTCTTGTATCTAGACCTTTTGGATCAAGTGAAAATATCGCTCCTACATCTTCTCCAAGTTATGCAGTAGATATGTGGATTAAATCCTCTCCTCATTTTTCTAATATGCTAGGTGGATCTCATAGATTTATTGGAGTTGGATGTTTGGGTGGATATGCTACTCAACAGTTTTCAGGTTATTCTGATGTTAAATACTCACTAGTAAATCCAGAAGATAAAAAAGAAGAAGTTAAAGAAGAAAGTAAAACTTCTAATGATATAACTGACACTAAAGAAGAAGTGAAAGATCAAGATCAAAGTCAAGATCAAGAAACTAAAGTTGAAACTAGTAGTGATGAAGTAAGTGTTCAGGAAACAAATGCCATAAAAGAAGATTCTTCTAAGATCACGGAGGAAGTTAAAGAAGAAATATCCAAGAAGAACTCTTCGGAAAATGAAAATAAAAATACTGATACTGATTCGGATGTAAATTCGGATGATCAAAAAAAAAATAAGAAACTAGGTTTTTTTGAACCTAAACCTCTTCCTGAAGGAGCATACATTGAAAAAGTTCCTGTTAAAGGAGGAGTTCCTGGAGAATATCTGCCAGTTCTTAGATATAGATAAAAGTGGATTTTCTATAAAATTAGAAGATAAGAACTTGTAATAATTGTAATAATTTTTTCTGGTAAAAAAGCATCATATTTATTGATAAATATGATGCTTTTATGTTATAGCTACTCCCCACTTAATAACAAAAGATCCGTTTGGGAAACTAGAACCAATCTAGCATGGAGGAGTTTGCTAGTAGAGAAGTTTCTGGGATTTACTAACAGAAAGGATTTAAACAATGAAAAACAAAATGATTCTAATGATGGTAGTTTTTTTTATGTCTGTAGCTACACTTTTTGCTCAAACTGATAAGAACGTAAATTTAGATGAATCAGAAATTAAGGTTTTACAAGTAATTAATAATTTTAGATCTCAAAGTAAGGTTGAAGAGTTGAAGATAAGTCAAACTCTTTTAAATTTAGCTAGCGGTCAATTAGAACAAATGAAAAATGGAAATGGAGAACTAAAACATTATTTTCCAAATATTTTAGTAGAAGAACTTAGTGATGGAGAAATTAGTTTTTCTGTGAAAAAAGGAAATATCTTATCTGTAAAAGACAAATATGGAAAAGAACTCTACAGTCAAAGTATTTTTATGGGGCCTGCGTCTCATATAGGAGTATTCTTAGGTTTAAGTTATCAAAAAGCTAATATTTTAAATAAAAACTTTAAATACATTGGAGTTAAAAGAGTAGCTGATGTTTATGTTGTTGTGTTGTCAGAATCAGCCGATTTTAAAAACTAATTAAGAGTAAAAGTTTGTTTAAATTAGTGAAGAAGTCTTTTAGCTAATCAGAAAGATTGGCAGAGTTATATAGATCAACCTTAGATAGATTTTACTGTTGTAATAAGTTAGTAGCGGTATCAAAGAGGTTTATTGGTGGTAGGTATACGGAATAAGTTAATTGAGAAACTATCTTATAGAATTTTACAAAGAATAATACTTTTTTATGTAATTGTTCATGTAGTATCTCATTTTATTATTATTAATAATGAAGTTTTTGCTGGTAGTATAAAAAATGATACTCCTACTTTATCTAATCCTAGTTGTGTAAAATATTTTTCTGGTAGTAGCTCAAGATTATTTAAGCTTCTTTCATTAGATGGAACTGTTAAACTAGATAGTAATTATTATCCTGATTTTTCATCAGTAGATCCTTGGTATTTTACTAAAGTAATTACTCAGTTTAAAAAATTAACTAAAACAATCATCAAAGAAATAAAAAAAGAACCAAATCCAAATTTTAATAATACAATTAAAAAAATTGATGAAGTAGTTTGGTTTAGGTTGAGATTTGCCTCTATGATAGAATTTTGGGATATGAAACAAGAAAAAAAAGAAAGGTTACTCAAAAGACTTCGTGGTGTTCTTATATCATTTTTAGGAGATATTGAGTTACTTAAAGTTATAGATAATTATGATCCTAGTCTAGAAAATCTAACGGATTCCCAAGAAAAATTAGTACAAAGCTATAAAGAACTTGTGATAAAAACTCAACAAGATATTTCAAATATTGAAGCTCAAGAATCAAATTCTATAAGTCAAACTGAAGAACTGTACAATCAAATATCTGAGATGTATTCTCAAATTGAGACAAGACTTGAGTTTATTCCAAATATATTACAAACGGATTTTTATATAAGATCTATAGTTAAACATGATAGAAATAAAGATGAACTGTTAAAGTTATTTTCAGTGATAAATAATAGAGTGTACATAGATCACAGTAGTGTAAAAACTGTTTTGAGTAAATTAACAAATACTGAAGGAAGAAGACTCCTGTATGAAAGATATAGGCTTCAACTCCAATCTAATGCCAGTGCAATTTATAGAGAGTTTGTAGAAATTTCATCAATGTATAAACAGTTGATAGAACAAGGAGCGTATAGTCCAGATAGGTTTGTTTCTACGGATAACATAAAAAAAATTTTAGAGTCTAGAATAGAAAAAATAACTGATAAATTATTCGATGATGAAACTGATATGTATAAATTTGTATCCTCTCATTTCTCAAACGTTTATAATCAGGACTTAATTTATCTAGATCCTTGGAATATTTACTACTATAATGAATGGTATAATGAATCTAAAAGGTACTCTAAGTTATTTGGTTCGAAGTTAGGAGCTTATCTTCATTATGATAAGTTGTTAGAAAATATCCTAAATATTTTTTCAGAGTTATATGGTGTAGATATAGTAGAGGTAACTTCCGATAAATATTTCAAATTGTTTAAAAAATCTAAGGTGTATGAAGTTAAAAAAGATGGAAAACTCATTATGATACTTCATATATCTCAAAATTCTTCTAACCGTAATAATTCATCAACAGTAAATTCATATCCTTATACAATGTTTATAGATAAAAAAACTAAAACGTTTGAATCTTATCCAGCAACAGTAGCTATAGATCTTAAGTTGAGGGCAGCCAGAAGACATGATGGTGTGTGTAGTTTAGATGATGTAATAACTATGTTTCATGAATTAGGTCATGCTTTTGGAGGACTTTTGCTGACTCCGGTATATAGTTCTATGAATAATGAAACTAATGATATGTACTGTGATGTTGAAGAATATCAATCGAAGTTTATGGAATTTTTTGCTAGAGATCCTAAGATTATTAGAATCTATGCAAAACATTTTAAAACTGGGGAATCTATGAATGATCAACAAATAGAGGCTCTGTTATATGATGGAAGAATGTATTTAGCAGATTATCTTTCAGAACTTGTAATGGATTATATAAATTTACTTATTCAAAGAGGAGAATTTACAGGTATAGAAGATATATATTCTAAATTTAAATTACCTAGATATGTTCAAGATGAATGTAATACAACAACTAAACTTCAGGGGTTAATTGGTGGTGAGTCTAAACCAGTATTATATCACTATGCTATTGGTGAGTATCTTGGAACTGATTTATTTGTAAGAATCAAAAATAGAGGATTTTTTTCCGAAGAATCTTTTGAAATGATGAAACATTTTTTGAATTTTAGAGAATTTAGAAATTTTGATGAGTTTATAGAAACTAGACGTAAGATTCCAGCCTGGGAAGATATTCCTGTGAAATTTAAGTTTTTTAAATAAAATACGTTGAATCTTTATTTGTCCTTATTTATCATATCTTTGTATGTTTTTTATTCAAAGGATATGTCTATGAAAAGGTCAATCTGTATTTTATCTTTTTTGGTTTCTTTAGGAATGTTTAGTTCTTGTAAAACTTCATCAAAGGTTTCTTCTTTAGGTGAGTTTGGTCCTGAATTTAGTGAAAGTTTTTTGGTTCTGTCAGTAGATAAAGTTTGGAAGAACTATAAGAGTGTATTTAAAAAAGGTGCTAACTGGATTAAGGTAGTTCAACTTAACGATTCTTCTATGAATTTAAGGTATGATATAACTGATTATGATTCTAAAAAAGATACTTATAAAATAAAGGTATCTTCTAATAAAGACGTAAACGAATATCAACAAAACAAAGACTCTTTCCAATCAGATCTTTCTACTGTATATAGTTTTGCTAAAAGACAAGGAGCTAGCCAAAAACTTACTAATATATCTATTTCTAAAAAGGATTATGAAGTTATAGAACTTTCTGCTTCTGATCTTTCTATAGATGAAGTAGTATCTATTTTCCCAGATGTAGAAGGTCTAAGAAATATGGTAAGTAGTGCTAATGTTAGTATGTGGGTAATGCCAAAAGAAGCTGTTGTTTTAAAAACACAGATTACTTTATTTGGTAAAGAAAATAAAAAGATTGAATTTTCTATGGTCTATACAGATCTAACTTTATAGAGTTTTTGTAATTTAGAAATAATTTATTAGATTAGATTAAGTATTTTTATTATTTTTCCTAACACATAGTGATAGGAAAAATAATAAACTGCTTGTAAGAGCTATTGAAGGACCCGAAGCAGTTTTTAAGTAGAAAGAAAGAATTAGTCCTATTAGTCCAGATAGAAGAGCAATTAGTACAGAAAAAAGATGGGCTTCTCTTATATTACGAGCTATATTTTTACTGGAAGCTGCTGGAAGAATGATAAGAGCACTTATTAGAAGGATACCTACAATCTTAATAGAAAGTACTACAACACAGGCAACAAGAACCGTGAATATATTCTCATAGAAGTAGTACTTTATTCCTTTACTTTGGGCTATGGAACGATTGCAAGATAGAGCTAAAAACTTATTAAAACAACTAAGCCATACTGCAATAACCACAATCAAACATAGAAGAATAGATAAAATATTTGAAGGTTGAATAGTTAAGATATCTCCTACAAGAAATGAAGAGTATTTTGAAAATCCACCTTCTCTGGATAGTAAACAAAGTCCTAGTGCTGAAGCAAAAGATGCAAATACACCAATTATGGTATCAGAAGAGAGTATGTTTTTACTTTTTATATAATTTATACCCAGAGCAAAAAATATGGTAAATATAAGCATAGATAGTGTAGGACTGATACCTAAAAGAGCTCCTATTGCTAGTCCTGTAAATGTAGAATGACCATAGGCGTCAGCAAAAAAAGCCATTCTTTTATCTATTATTAAAGACCCTAATAGTCCAAAAATAATTGAAAGAAGAGTGACTGTAAGAAGAGCATATTGCATAAAGGTATAAGATAACCATTTACAAGATAAGATACTGATTAATATATCCATATTACTTCCTAAATACTAAGGGAACCAAAAATAGATTTAAACTCAGATGAATTACTTACTTCATTAAAACTACCTTCTTTTAAAATTGTTTTATTGAGAAGTATAACTCTATCAGAATATTTTTTTACATAATTAAAATCATGACATACCATAATAATTGCTATATCTTGTTTTGATTTAATATCCATAAGAAGATTAAAGAAAGTTTCTTTTCCTTGAAGATCTATCCCTGAGGAAAACTCATCTAAGATTAGAAGTTCAGGGTAAGGCATAGTAGCTACAGTGAGTAGAACTCGTTGAAGTTCTCCTCCTGAAAGATCTGACATTTTTTTATTTATAAGATGAGCAGATCCTATCTCTTCAAGATGAGAGTAGATCCTTGAATATAGTTTGGAAGACTTATATAAAAAGATAGGAGCTTTACTTATATACGTGGCTATAAAATCAAATACACTACAACTACTTGTATTAATACTCAGACGTTGAGGGACATATCCAATAGTAAGTTTATCTTTTAAGGTATGTTTACTTTTAAATGATACATGCCCTGATGTAGAATTTATTTCATTTAAAATACACTTTAGTAATGAAGTTTTTCCAGCTCCGTTAGGTCCAATAATTGTAAGAAGTTCTCCACAATGTACGTGAAAATTTATATTCTCTAAGATAACGTTAGACCCATATCTAAGATTAATATCTGTAATTCTTGTACAACAAAAATTACAGATATGAGAATCATTACCATTAGATGTAGAGACTGAGATATTATTAGTATTAGTATCCATAAGTGAATATTCTCTTCTATTAAAGTTATAACTTTTTAACTAAGTAAAATTGGACTAAGGAGTTAAAGCTTTAACTATAGTATCTATATTTTTTTGATACTCATTTATATATGAATTTGTCATATTCAGTCCTGCTGAACCAGAAGAATCTTCAGGGGTATTAAGTAATGATAGCTTATATATACTAAGATCTGAATCTTTTTGAAGAGTCGATAATAAATTATCTGTTATATCTTCACTTACGAAAAGAGTTTTTATTTTTTCTTGCTTTATTGCTTTTATTACAGTTACTAGATCTGATGGAGAGTAAGAATTTTCATGAAAGTTAAAAGGAATAAAAACAGCATGTACCCCAAGATCTAGTACAAAATATTTAAAACTTTCATCCAGGAAGTATAATTTCTGAGAAGAAAGAGGTGATAATTTTTTTAAACTATCCTTTTTAAGTTGATTAAGTCTATCTATATATGAAGAAGTATTCTTCTCGATTTGAGAGGAATACAGACTCATTCCTTCATAAGAGAGAAGTCCTTTTTGAATATTTATTATAGATTGGATATAATTTGAAATAGAAAGCCAGTAATGTGGATTATAATGGGGAGAATGAGGTGTGTCATGATTTGATTCCTGATTATTAGGTTCATTATGAATAGAGTGAAGTAAGGATATAGAATTAGAAGCATCTATAATTTTTATATTTTGATTGATTTTATCTAGAATAGAATCTTCCATCCCAGCCCCATTAATTATAAGTATTTTTGAACTATTTAGATTTACAATCTGATCTGTGGATAGATTAAGTTCATGAATACATCCAGAACTTGCAGAATACAGTGGAGTTACTTCAACCTTAGTATCTTTTAATATATTTGAAGTAGCTACATACAGAGGATAAAAGGAAGTAGTGATTTTAGTAGAAGTTATTTTCTTATCATAATTTTTTAGTAGGAAATAACCTATTGTTAAAAGAATCACTACAAATATAAACGAAAGAGTTAATACCTTTCTATACATGAAGCCTCCTTAGTACCGGTATAGTTAAAAATATCGTCCATATACAGCCTATAAAATATATGTCTTTAGTATTTTTTTATCAAGGTATTAAGAATATAGATATGGTTAAATATTAGTTTTTTTCTTATATTAATTAGTAAAAATAGAGTAGTAATTGTTCTGGGGTGTTTATTAAGTAGGAATTTTATTCAAGATGATATATAATTTCTACCATGTAGGTTTTGTTTTATTGTATGTAAGGGAGTTACAAATGAAAAAGTATTTTATAGTTACGTTTTTAAGTTTGGTATTTATTTTGGGATGTAAGAGTGTAAAAAATCCTTCTGATTCTGGATTAAGTGAACTTAAAATAAATGATCCAAAGGGATTTACGGATATTATTAAAAATAAACAAAAATCATATACTAACTTACAAGTGGTTGGTTATTCAGTTCAAGTATATGCTTTTGATGATACAGCGAAGAAAGCTACTTCGTATTGTGCATATCCAGGAGGTATAAAAGTAGAAACTCCTTTTGATTTTATGAATCCAGGTGGAAATGACAATAATCCTCTAGCGGGAGCTGCAGTAGGTAATGGAGAAAAAGCCTATGAAGGAGTAGACTGCCAAGAAGTTTCTGGTGGTTCAAAAGGTACACATGAAGCCAAACCAGCTACGTTTAAATATGCACGAGAAGCAGATCAAAAGGATGTTGGTAATTTTTCTATAATACAGTTTATGGATCCTACAAATGCAGTTACAAAGATAGATGATACTTTGAAACAATTACAAGAGTTGGCAAAAAAAGCTGAATCAGCAGGGCTTAATTCAACAGAAACAGAACAGATAAATAAACAAATAGCTGATCTAAATAGTATGAAAGATCATGTTAATAAAAAACTTAACGGTAATAGGATGATATTTACAGGACTTGAAGGAACAACTGATTATTATAAATGGGAAGCTGGAAAAAGCTTAATTGATGTGAAGATTAAATCAGGATTTAATAGATACTGTGCTACAGTTCAATACTATTGTACTTATGAAAAAGATGGTACAACTACAGAACCTTCTCTATGTATCGCAGCTTCTTCTGATAAAGAAAATCCATTTGAAACAGATGGCGTAGTATGTAATAAAGCTGAAGGTGGTGCTGTAAAAATTGGTGTTCCTCTTCTTTGGACACAAGAATATGCTCAAGGTGGTAACGGTGTTATGGAAACAGGTACTGAAGAAGTTGATGTTGAAATTACTCCTGAAATTAAATAAGACATTAGAAACTTATAAGGAATAAACAATGAAGTCGAAAGGAAGTGTATTTTTTTACATCGGTCTAGTTATAGGTGTAGCTAGTGTGTCTTCGGTGTATCTTGCTTCTTGTAAAGCAGGGGTGCTGCAAGAAAATGCTTCTGACTTGAATACTATAAGTATAAGTTCTCCTGATTCAGATACTTTTAAGCAAGCTATAGCAAAACAACAAGGTGTTGCTAAAAAAAAGAAGTTAGATGATGATCTTGAAGAACTTCAGGTGGTAGGTTTTTCCCTTGCTGTTGGAGCTTTTAATGGAGAAGCAAACGGAACTAAGATAGGAGATGTTATCTGCCACTTTCCTCCAAAACCTGAGGATGATAAGGATCTTTGTGTAGGAAATAAGCCAGGTGGAGGTCCTCCAATAAGTGGAGAAGATGGTAAGGGAAATGCAGGAAAATCTTCAGATAATCCTCCACCAAAACCTGGTGGTTCTCCTGCTGGAACGGATGCTAAATTAGAACCAAATGGTGGTGGAGCAGTTCAAGGAGCTGGAGGAGGAGTAAAAGGCTATCTGGAGTTAGATCCGGGAATTAAACAGTTGGCAGATGTGAAGGTAAAATCTGGATATAAGAATTATTGTGCACTTTTAGAATACTGGTGTACAACTAAGAAAAATCCAACTCCTCGGTTGTGTCTTGCTCATCCTGGAAATCAGACTAAAGCTCCTTGTGGAACCCCTCAGAATGGTAGTGTGACGATTCCTATAACGGTTAATTGGCACAAAAACTTTGGTGGAGAGGTACAAAGTGAGTCTGGTATTATTGGCTTAGGAGAAGGACAAGGCTTTGTAAACGTTAATATCACAGCAACTATTGGAGATACCGAAACAGTGCCATCATCATCTTCAGATAGTAAGGATACAAAAAAAGAGGAGAAAAAGAATTAATCACTAAAGTAAATTAAAAGATAAAAGTTTTAGTAGGTAAAAAATTGGTAGGAAAAAGTTTCCTATCAATTTTTTTTTAATATAGACGAAAACATATCTAGAAGATAGTTTAACTAGGAATAGAGAATAAATCAGAAAAGAAAGATAGGAATGGAAGAAAGTTATCAAAGTCAAACTGCTATCAGTCTTGAAAATTTGAGTTTCTATATGGATTCTCAACTTCGAGATGATAGAGATTATGGAAGAGCTTCTTACAGAAGTTCTAGATATGTCCTTTTGAGACAAAAGCTAGAACTTATCCCTGATAGAAGTTTTGATATGCTTTTTGATTCGATATCAAGACTTGTTGATTCCTACCTTGGAAAACGTGATAACAAGAAAGATGCTTCAAGAAATAGAGCTCAAATGCAGGAAGTATTTGAACGGGTATCAAATTATTTAACCTCATCTACAGATGAAGTCAGTCGTGTTAAATAGATCCCTGGAATTAAAAATTGACTAAAAGATAGAAAAAATAAAACTAAAAGGTATGGATCTTGCTCTTCTTTACATTGGTAAGGTTAATTATTAATATAAAGGAGGTTTCTTATGGTAAGATCACTAGATTATTTTTCACAAGATTACCTTGATGATAAGAGAATTATTTCGGAGTTTGCCGGAAACTCATTCTACAGAGTACGTAGTAGCGATTACTATTTAGGACAGTTGGAAAATATCTGGTTTGATAGTTTATCATGGAAAATCGAATATGTAGAAGTATCGGGATTTAAAGGACTCGGTGATGATAGTGTGTTAGTTCGTAGTAGTGATATCGTTCAGTTAAGAAACTATTCTAATACTCTGTGTATCAAATTGAAAGCCTCACAAATAGTTACAGAGTGTATTAGAATAAAAGCTGAGTTAACAGAATCTAATCCTGGACAGAAAAGAGCTTATATCAAAGCTATGATACAAAAAGAACACCAACCTTCTAATGTTAACTACGATGCTTCGTATTTTGCTTCTACTCCTAAAACTCTATTCCAAGGAAGTAGTTTCAAGACAAAAAGTATGGAAGTGTTAACTATGCAAGATTTAAAAGAGTTTTCTCTTAAAACTCAAGATGGAGTAGAAATAGATGTTTGTGATGTACTGGTTAACTTCTCTAAGTGGAATGTGGCTTTCTTGGTAGTAGAAGTTCCATATTGGTTTTCAACGAGAAAGGTTATCTGTCCTGTATCCTTTGTAAATCATGTTAATTTAGAAAAATTTGAAGCAGATATTAATCTAAAATTTGATGCAATAAAAGAAGCTCCATCCTTCGATTTCAGTTTCTTTACAAGAGCTTATGAAATTATGATTCTAGATTATTTTGTTAACTATATTGAACTAGATAACACTTCGGGGTATATACCTCTAACTAATGAGTCCTCTATAAGAGATATTCGTTAGCTTAAACTAGATCCTAAGGGGGAAACTATATGTTACTTGTTACTAATTGTAACATATAGTTTCCCCCTTCCTTTATATAATAAGGATTTGTTTTATCTTTTTAGTATTGATTTTAATTGTTTTTTAAGATTCTTTTGTATACCGTCTGTTTGTTTTTTTATTAATTCTTCACCTTTTTTCTTTAATGCTTTTTCAGCTTTATCTTCAGCAATACTAGTAAGATAATTAGAACTTTCTTCGTATTTATAACATGGAGCAGTTAGTTTACATTTGATACTAAATGGAACTTTAAAGACGTCTCCTTCTACAAATACTTTTTCAATTTTGATACCTTTTTGATCTAGGTTGATATCTTTGACTTTTGTTAAGTTATATACATCCTCGATAATAAATTTAGAATCAAGGTCTTGATTGTTAAGATTAATGGTAGCATCTCCTCTAAGATCTAATCCGTTATTAGGGGTAGATTTGAGGTATAGGTTTTGAACCTTGGCTATTTTATCCTGTAAGGAAAAAGAAGCTGTAGCTAGATCAGTGGTTAATTTTTGTTTTAAAACTTTTGCTTTTAAAGATTTAAACTGATCATTTTTTGATAAATCATAGGAAAGTTTTTCTTTTACTTTTTCACTAATAGTAGAGAGCATATCGTCTAGGATTTTCGACATATCTATCAGGGAGATAACTGGTTTATTAACCGTAAATTTACCAGATACTTTTGCATCTTTTACTATATCATGGGCTTGAAGATTTCCTTGAGCTGATATTTGTGTATCAAACATTCCAGAAAGTAGATTTTGGTAAGTTGGAAGAAGCTGGGTAAGTGTTTTTTTAAGATCTACGTTAGATATTTTAGCAGTAAAATTATATGGAGTTTTATCTTTTAATCTGGTGGTGATATCAGAGTTAATTTTACCTCCAGCTATTAGTAGTGATACCGAGGTAGATAAATCCATGTTTTTAAAATCTGTAGTATTTTTTAAAGAGCTAATTTGAATCTTATCGTAATCTATCTTTTTAAGATCCATATCAACATGCAGGTTAATCTTTTGTAAGGTTTTATTAGCTGCAAGATCTTTTAACAGTTTTTCAAGATCTGAAGAGGATCCCTTTTTTTTATTAGGGGTTCCTTTTCCCTTTTCTTTTGAATTTGTCACTGTAGTAGATCCAGTGGTTGAAGATTTTTTAGGAAGAAAAGCTCCTATATTTAAATATGAGGATTTAATAGAAGATTTTAGATTGTATCCAGTTGCTATAGATATTGTGTTATCAATTCTAAGATCTTGTTTATCTTTAGTTAAGTTAATGGAGTTTTTTAAATTTATTTTAGGAGTTTTTGCTGTAAGTTCTTTGATAGTTCCTGAAGCTGTGAGTTCCAAGGAAGGAATCTTAACTTTTAAAGAAGAGATGTTAACATCAGATTTATTAAGATCAATTACGGTAGCTAGGTTAAAGTTAGATTGATCTGAGGTGGTTTTATTTAAAATATCTTGGATATTATATTCAAACTTACTTAAATCAACATTAACGGCGATATCGTATATTTTATCATTTGGAGTAAGATCAATTTGAATGAGTAGGGGCCCTTTAAAATACATCTTTTTATCAAGATTTAAATCAAGGTTTAACTCTATTTTAATAGAAGATTTTTCATTTGGTTTTAAACTTAGATCTTTCATTGTAAACGATAGATCAGTTGCTTTTACGAGTTGTTTACTGTCTTTTATAAAACTAAAGTTAGCTTTTTTTACAAGTACTGATACATGAGAATTTGTAATCATTTTTTCAACAAAAGAGGATCCTTCTTTTGTTGAATCTTTAGTTTTATCAGTATCTTTTTTTATTTCTTCTTTTTTAGGTTTAGAATCATCAGTTCTAATAAGAGTCAGGACATTTAATTGAGAGTTTTCTTGTTTAATGAGAATATCAGGTTCTAATATTTCTAGGGTTAGATCGGGAGTTTGTTTTACAAGTGAAATTAGAGGAATTTTAAGTGCTGCTTTTTTTAATTTAAAGATAGATTCTCCCTTAGAATCTTTAAGATCTATTCCTTTAATATTTAACTTAGGCCCTGTTATTAAGGATAGGGAAATAGAATCAAGACTTAACTCGCCGTTTATTTTAGAATTAACTACATCAACTGCTTTTGTTCTGATATTTTCCATGTTAGTAAATACTGGAACTAATAGAAGAACAACTAGCAGTGTTCCTATAAAAATACCTGTAGAAATCAAACTAACTTTTAAAACTTTTTTCCCGTTCATAAAAACATCCTTATTTTAATTGATAAAGTATAGAATTATATCGGATATATAATACTAATATTTAAGCATAAATAACAGTACTAGTAAAAAGAGCAGAGATAAGCGTGATATAAAAAATAAAAATTAGGATATTTGATATTTATATAAAAAAATGGAAGTCTTTAGCTTGATTAAATTAATAATTATAATAATCAATTTTTTTGATAACAAGTATTTTTTTTAAGCTTGTAATCTAAAAATAATTTGGATTCTAAGACTATCTGAGGTATATAGTGTGTTGTCTTTTCTAATACGCCACATCTTGAGGTTAAAATTTAGTCATCAAAATTGCCTATAATATATACTTATAGCCAGAAAACTTGACCAGAAAGAAAAGTAGAAAAGGTTCATCAAAGTTATCAACATTGGCTGTGGAAAACTTTTTGGGTTAATTTTTTTTTATTTTTTTTAATTTTTTTTTAGAGGGTGAGATGTTGTCTGATTTTTCTGAGAGGGATTCTTTGTTTTTGTCTGGGAACTATCCAGTTCCATTTAAATTTGATAAAAATGTTGTTGACGTTTTCGATGATATGATATCCAGATCTGTACCATTGTATGGAATGGTGAATTCTTCAATTGTGGATTGGACTCGTTCTTATTATCAAGAAGGATCGAAAATAATAGATATAGGCTGTTCTACAGGAACCTTGCTACTTCTTGTTTGTTCTTCTATTAAAGATAAAATTATTAAAGCATATGGATACGATTTATCTACTGATATGATAGATAAAGCTCAAGCTAAATTAGAAAAAGTAAAAGACAAGGATGGTTCATTTCATCATGATCTTAGTTTTAGTGTAGAAGATGCTTTTAATGTAGATTATACCGAAAGCTCTGTTGTTATCATTAATTATACGTTACAGTTTATAGATAAGAGCAAACGATTAGATCTTTTGAAAAAAATTTATAATGGCATGAGAAGCTCTGGAATAATTTATATATCTGATAAAGTACTTTCAGACTGGGATGAGTTTTCAAATTTACAAAGAGAAAACTATGAGAATTTTAAAGAGTCTCAAGGTTATTCAAGAACTGAGATAGCAAGAAAAAGACAAGCTTTAGAAAATGTGTTGGTACCACTTCATTTTTCCGAACAGTTAGAGCTATTGAAAAATGCGGGTTTTTCAAAGATAGATCCTATAATAAGATGGAACAACTTTATGTCTGTAGTTGCAAAAAAAGACTAAAAATTAAGAGTTTAATATTATGTTTAATACCGGTAAAAATAGTACTAATAGCACTAGTAGTGGTTTTGATTATTTATCAGAGTATCCCCAAAAGTATTTTGATAAGGATGCTATTTTAGAAGAAAGAATCAAAGCCAGAAAACTATTTGAGAAATTAAAGGTAGAAAATCCTTTGATTGCAAAAACTGAACAACTATACAAAAAGCTTAATATTGTGGATGATTTTTTTAACTTCTCTATAAATAATGACACATCAATCAGTTTAACAGTATCTGATAAATATAAATCCATTGATCAAAGGAACACAGTAGAACAAGTTGAGGAGAGGATTGGAGCTTTTTTGCGTTCTCTTTGTCCATGGAAAAAAGGTCCTTTTACTATTATGGATACTTTTATAGATGCAGAATGGAGATCTGATATTAAGTGGAATAGAATTAAAGATAAGCTGGGTAATATTGAAGGGAAAAAGATTGCAGATCTAGGATGTAACAACGGATATTTCATGTATAGGTTAGCTGAGTTTAATCCTAAGCTTCTTTTGGGGGTTGAAACTTATCCTAGATATAGGTATGTGTTTGATCTTATCTCGCCACATATTAAAGCTAATATGCAGTGGGAGATGTTTTCAGCTGAATGTATACGTTACTATCATTCTTTTTTTGATACGGTACTTTGTATGGGACTTATCTACCACATGAGAGATCCGGTGAGTTTACTTCACTCCATTCATAATAGTTTGGTTAAGGGAGGAAAAATTATTGTAGAATCACTCGGAATAATTTCTGATGAGTCTATAGCACTCTGTCCAGAAGGAAGGTATAATGGATGTAGTGGAATCTGGTTTGTTCCATCCCTGAAGTGTTTGAAGTCCTGGTTAAAAAGAGCTGATTTTAAAAATATTGAGTGTTTTTACAGTGGAAAACTTAGTTCTGAGGAACAACGTTCTACTAAGTGGGCGAATATTAAGAGTTTTTCTGATTTTATAGATTCCAGGAACAATAAAACGGTTGAGGGGTATCCGTTACCGTATAGATTTTATTTGGTAGCTACTAAATAGGTCTACTACTAATAAAATATGTAGACAAGTATTAGAGTCTTTGTTACACTTTTGAAAACTTTGTGGGTAGCTGTGTTACCTTGATTTTATACTAAATTAGCCGAAGATTTCCCAAGGGGGTGGTAGAAGGAATCGGTTCTACTTTTAGCGATAGGTATTAAACATAAATATTAATTTAAACAATATAGTATATACGTATAAAGTATAAATCCATTTTTGAAAGGAGCAAAATGCCAGGAATTAGATTAAAAGACGGTGAATCCATAGAAAGAGCTTTAAAGATATTTAAAAAACAAATTGAAAAAGCAGGGATTATGTCTGAACTTAGAAAAAGACAAAACTATGAAAAACCTTCTGTAAAGAAAAAGAAAAAATCAGCTGCAGCTAGAAAACGTTCTCATAAACAATTTAGAAGATTTGTTTAGAGTATCTGATCTAGTTTCCAGATAGAAAGTTTATGAAACAAAAAGTGGCATATAAGATATTATATGCCACTTTTTGTTTCATAATTATTATCACTCCTTCCAACTCAGCTTAGATAAGCCATTTAGGTTCACTGGAAAAATATGGGTCTAGAAGCGCTGCTCCGGGTTCTTCACTATCTTCGTTCCAGATATCAGACCAGTCCTGCGTATCCGTGGAGATCTGACCTAAATCGTTAGTATATATCACTTTTTTTACAGAAGAAGATCTTCTTTGTTTTTCTTTTTGTGTCTTTTTCTTTCTGATGGCTCTATCCATTTTATTAGCCAGATTATCGATAGCCTCAAAGAAATTAAGTCCACAGATAGATTTAAGGATAATCTGTTTTTTGTTTTCCCCCAAGAGAAGCTTACAGTCTATAACTACCTGGGATTTATTCTGTTTTATCATAAGGTAGAGTCCTATGGGGGTATTGGTGAGTTTTTCTAGTTTTGATTGTAACTTAAATAATGCATAATTTTTGACTGATGCTTGATCTACTACATTTTTAAACCTGCATTGAACGAACATATTTCACCCCATATATAAGAAAAACCAGTAAAATACTTTTCTCAAATATAGGAGCAAGATGTATACCACTACCTCGGAAATTAGAAGGAAGTTTAAAAATATAAATGAACAAAAAAAAGGTAGAAATGTTATATTTCTACCTTTAAGTTAGAGTCAATGTATTGGATAGGGTTATTAATGACTAAAAATTAAAACCTGAACATATATCATCAGAATAATCATCATCTTCACTGGCACGATTCCAGTCACTTTGATTATTATTCTTAGATACCTTAGTGTGTTCTAAACTGTAATCTTCATCATCACTATCATCAGAATAGATAGAATCAGATTCTTGTTCATAAAATTTTGAAGCAGATCTTTTTCTAGCTTTGATTATAGAAACTATAGCTATCAGAGATACTAGAACTATAATAGCGTATTTAGCCATTTCGTTCATTGGATTAACAGGATCAGATTCAAGTTCTATAGAAACCATAGATTCCCAAGCTTGGTTAAATAGGTTTTCTTGAGAGAATCTTGAAGCAAGATCTGTATAAGTTAACATATATTGTTTGGAACTATCAGAAACTAAGATATTTAGTTGCATAAGATCGATGTTATTTAAGGTATAAGCAGCATAAACCATAATAGCTTTGTGATTTTGAATATCAAATATCTTTGATTCAGCTACTGTGTAGTTATTTGCTGATTTTCCATAAGAATCTTTTAGTTCTTCAACAAATTTAGCCATTCTAGTTTCATTCATGTAAGAAGGATTTTGAATTAAAGCAACTGTAATGTTTCTTTGATATTTGATATCATCAGCTGTTTTTTCAACTTCTGGTTCTTGCATGATAACTGACATATTTGTAGAAGTAATTACTTCCCATCCTGATATAGGAGTTATCTTAGTTTGGGTTTTTGGGATTAAAATAGAAGAACCATCTGCAGTAAATCTGGAAGGAGTTACTTCTTCGCTAGCTTGCCTGACTTCACTACTGGAATCAGCCGTAGCTTCGCTTTGTTCTTGATCTTGAGCTATGATTAATGCTGGGTTAATCGTAGCACACATTGAAATGATAGCTAATTTAACTAAATTCTTCATACCAACAATCTCCACTAAAAAATTCAACCAACTTCAATCAACCTATCCTCATCGAAGATAGTAATTATTTAATATCAATAAAATCATAGAATGTCAAGCTATTTTATATAAAATATTTTTATTTTATATAAAATATTGGTAATATGTTGAAAATATTAGTAAAAATTTTAAAAAAATTTAATATTTTTTTTGTTTTTTAGAAATATTTGGGTTTCGGTGACCTTAAAAAGGTTAAATAAGGGGTAGTTTTTTACTAATTAAGGAACTTCACACAGAATTTATCCTCATAATTTGATCAATTACAATTATACTAAGGTATCTTGTAACTCAAATACTCTAAAGTTAAAAGAGTGGAGTAATAACTACAAATGTGCGGTTTTTAAGACAACATGGGTCAGGTGTAATCTTAGTAGAGGATCAGAAAAAGCTATCGATGACAAGGATAAATTTAATGAAGTTTGTCTCCCTTTAAAAACTTGGGATATTTCTGATGCATCTGGAGTTATAAGAATTTATGGATTTAATAATAACGGAACATCCACTGATGTAGATGTACTAGATCTAAATATAGGTCCGGTTTGTGATGTAACGGTATACAAATGTTATCTAAACAAGTATTTATCTCAATATGTAGATATCTAATAAAGTTTCAAGATTGAAACTTGTAAGTTAACACTATAGAAACAATAAATCCCGTTAAATATATACAAAGAAGATATATTTAACGGGATTGTTATTATCGGTACTATTGACCTAGAACATAAGCAAATACAAGTGGAGCAACTATAGTAGCATCAGATTCTATTATATGAGATTCCGATGTTACATCAAGTTTACCCCAAGTGATCTTCTCATTTGGAATACATCCAGAATAAGAACCGTAACTAGTAGTAGAATCTGTTGTTTGACAATAGTAAGACCATTTAGGAATAGATTCATCTTCAAGATCTTGTTGAATTAGAGGAACTACACAAACTGGGAAATCTCCAGCGATACCACCAGCTATTTGGAAGAAGCCCATTTTGTTATTTTTAGAAGTTTCTTTGTACCATTTAATTACTTCAAGCATATATTGAACACCAGTTCTTACAACAGATGGAGATACTTTCCCTTCATAAATCCTTGCTGTAATAATGTTTCCAAGAGTTGAATCTTCCCAACCAGGAACAAAAATAGGAAGGTTCTTTTCACATGCAGCTAGCATCCAGGAGTTTTTAGGATCTATTTGATAATATTTTTCTAAAGTTCCTTCTCTAAGAATTTGATAGAGATATTCATGAGGGAAATAAGATTTTCCTTCTTTAGTAGCTTGGATCCATTTTTCAAGAACTACATGCTCTATTCTTCGGATAGCTTCTTCTTCAGGAATACAAGTATCAGTAACTCTGTTCATATGACGATCTAAAAGAGCCTTTTCATCTTGAGGACTAAAATCTCTGTAGTTAGGAACTCTTTCATAGAAATCATGAGCTACAAGATTAAATATATCTTCTTCAAGATTTGCTCCAGTACATGAAATAGCATGTACTTTATCTTGTCTAATCATCTCTGCTAGAGAAATACCAAGTTCTGCTGTAGACATAGCTCCTGCCATAGCAACTAAAACCTTTCCACCTTCGTCTACATGTTTTTTGTATCCAATAGCAGCATCTCTAAGAGCTGCAGCGTTAAAATGTTTAAAATTATTATCAATAAAATCAGAGATTCTCATAGAAGCCTTCTCCTTATCTAAAAGTAAATACAATAAAAATAACCACAAAATGTAAATACTACCAACTTTTCCTACAATTTGATTGTTATCTTACTTAGATCAAGGTTCGTCAAGATGTTTTTGATGTATTGTACATTCATAGAGTAAAATGTTACAATTATTATGATGGAATCTATGTAAAATAATAGCATTTTTAATAGTCAAACCATGGTTAATTCGTGTATACCTATTATATAGGTTGAGGGGGATAAAATATATGTCAGATTATTTAGCATTGTTTGAAGAACAAAATGATCAGCTGATTGAATCTGTATTTACTGATGTTACTCCATCTACTATTAGTGTACTTTCTACTTTACAACTTGATAATAAAAGTACATATTACCTCCTCAATAAAAACAAAAATGATAAGTGCCGTTTTTCTTTAGATGTTTGTAAAGAAAACCTGTATCCAGGATGGAATAAATATGATTTTGTCTCGTTAGATAATAATAAGAATGTTTTAGTGGAGTTGGGGTGTAATCCTATGGATTTAAAAGAACAGGCAATACAAAGAATGAAAGAATATGCTCTGATTACTCCTGATATAGCTCCTGCAACTAGATATACAGTTGAAAAAGATGCAGGAATAGATGTTGGGGTATCTACTTTCGGAGCAAGAGCTTTCTATGAATTTAAATTAGAAGATGTATCTAAGACCGGAATGCTTATATCAAGTGGACATAAAACGCTTCCATTTAGAGTATCTACCTTAGTGGAAATAAATATATCTTTTGATAAAAATGGTAAGTATTCAAATTTCAAAGATACAAGTTTTATTGGAAAAGTAGCAAAGATTAAAGAATGTACTCTGGAAGATGGAAAGGTTAAAAAGTTTTTAGGAATAAGTATCTCAACAGGATCAGATTTAGATAATTGGGAAAATCTTATCGCAGATATATGGGGATAATTTGCTAGAATTCTTCTAGTGTTATATTTGTTTAACTTATTCAAGGAATGAGTATGCTTTCAGAAGTACGTATATTTAGAGATGAGGATAACTTATATATAGAAGGAATTATAGAGTGTATAGAAAAACAAAGTATTGTTTTTCTTAGTACTGTTTTTCTCAGAAAAAAAGATTATCTATATATTATAAAACAAGATAAAAAGATGATATTTTTCCTAGAAAGTATGGAAGAGTCTTCTATGTTTAAAGGATGGAAAAAATACATCCTTACTTTAAAAGAAATAAGATATCAAGATTCAAATACTGATTCAGATTCTTCTAAAACTATGCAACAAGAATCTGTTTCAGTATACAATCTTATGGAAGGTTTAGATTACGTGGAAACTAGGGATCATCTGAGTGTTGAAGAGTTAAAAAATCTTATTCTTCCATTAGGAACACTTGATACAAGATATATCCTAGATCCTGGTTCTGGAGTAGAGGTAGAAGTGAGTATGTTTGGAGCTAAATCTCCATATGAATTTTTATTTGAAAATGTATCTCGTACAGGGATGCTTCTTTCAAGTTCTTATTCTTTTGTCCCATTTAATAAATCTACTCTTGTATCAGTAAAAGTATCATTTGCAAAATCAAAATGTGATCTTCCAGATATTATAGTTACTGGTAAGGTGGCAAAAATTATAGATCAGGATGTGTCAGGTGGAGAACTTAGAAAATTTGTAGGGATTAATCTTACTAAAAGTTCTGATGTCAAATCTTGGGAAAAATTTCTAAAATATTTAAGATCAGTCAGTCAAAATAGTTAAGCTATTATTAATAAAATAAAATCGAATAACAAAAACATATATAATTTATTGGAACTTTTAAACGGATGTTAGGGTATTTAAAACAAAAGATCACAGGTTGTGGAGAAACTATTATAAGTACTATCTCCAGATTTGGATCATTTTTAATTTATAGTGTTAATTGTTTTAAGGTAATGTTTTCACCTCCATTTAGAGCTAGTTCTGTAATAGAACAGTCAGAATTTATAGGTAATAGATCACTAAACATTATCCTTTTATCCTCATTTGCTATTGGAGCTGTATTTGGTCTTCAACTTGGTATTGTATTTTCAATATTTAAAGCAGAAGGAATGATGGGAGCAGCTACTGCAAAATCACTTGCAAGGGAACTTTCTCCAATGGTTACAGCTTTTTTAATTTCAGGACGTGCTGGAGCTAGTGTAACTGCAGAGATTTCTACTATGAAAGTAACTGAACAAATAGATGCTATGGAAGTTATGGGAGTGGATCCTATAAGTTATCTGGTAGTTCCTAGGGTAATAGCTTGTGCTTTGATGAGTCCTATTCTAACCTCTATTTTTTCTTTTGTTGGGATGATTGGATCTTTTTTGATAGGGGTAGTTATGTTTAATGTGGATCAAGGAACTTTTCTTGATAAGACAGTATTTTTTGTAAATATAAAAGATATAGTAAACGGACTTGAAAAATCAGTAGTGTTTGGAATTATCACCATGCTTATAGCATGTAGGTATGGACTCGGAGCTTCTAAAGGAGCTAAGGGTGTAGGAGAAGCTACTACAAACTCTGTTATTGTTACTCTTCTGACTCTGTTGGGAGTAGATTTTCTTCTGACTTGTATTCAAGTACTTTAATCTAAGTAGGGTGAAAATTAAGATTGGGATTAAAGTTAAGGTTAAGGGAATTTATATTTATGATAGAGTTTAAACATATAAGTAAATCTTTTGGAACAAAGAA
>CACXFL010000011.1 GCA_902766925.1 uncultured bacterium
TACATTTTTTACAACAAGGAACCACGTTTCCTTTAACGGATAGTCCCCCTTCAGATATAGGAATTACATGGTCCATAGTTACTTCATTAGGTTTTAGTGGAGTATGACAATAATAACAACTTACTCCAGAGGCACATAGATTTTTCCACCAACGGGATTTTCTAAGGTCTCTGGCAAGTTGTCTTTGTTTTTTTATAAATTCTTCGTCCATTAAATAAAGTTAATTAAAAGCGGAATAACCAACGTACAAGCGAAGCTTGTAAAAATACGACGATGATTATCACTATGAATGGAGCAAAGTCAATACCTGATTTGTTTTGTTTTAGTAGTTTTCTAAAAGGTTTATACAGTGGTTCACAGAGTTTGTTGATAGATTTTATTATGTTATTATTTTGATCTCCTACCCAACTAAGTATTACTTGAGCAAAGACTAAAAGAAGAATTAAGTTTAAAACTAAGGATAAAACACTTCCTAAACCACTTAGTATATAAGACATAGACAATCCTTTCTGAAAAGATGATTTAAAAGATAGATTAATATTATATCAATTATCTTACAACGATATGAGCTAGATGTAAAATTTAAATAACTGTATTTTGATAGAAGTTGTTGTTTTTGTAGAAATAAATTGTTACTGGGTTAAATCTTCCTAGCTACCAGGTGGTATTAAAAGCCAAGGGTTTGTTAATATAGGGGTGTAGGATCAGTGTATTTTATTTTAATAAATAGTATCTTGTGGATAGGTCTTATGAATATAGGAGATAGTGTATTTTTAAAAAATAGAGTGTCTGGGGTAGTTATAGATAAATATCCCGATGGAAGGGTGTCTATTGAACAAGAGGGTTCTACCTATGATAAAACTAGAAGAATAGGGTTCATTAACGGGCTTAGTCCAGGTGAGAGAAATGAATTTTTTACGGTAATGAACGAGATAAAAAGTATAGAAGATCCCATAGGAAGATATGAAAGGTTAGCTGGTAGAATTGAAGAGTTAAAAGAGAAAAATTATCAGCTAGAAAATGGTATAGGAGTGGAAGCTGATCAAACTGATACACAACATACACAAGATCCACAAGTAGTGGCAGAAAAAATAAAAACTAATACTAGGATAATTAAGTATCTTCAGGCAGAACTTAATCATCTTGCTAGTTGTAAAAATATAGTTCCTAGAATTTATACAGCAGAACCAAGAAGTTTATAAGGAGTTTTTATGCAAGTTGGAGATCTTATTTCTAAACATGGAATATTTACAGAACCAGGGGTAGTTGTAGGAAAAAAGATGAATGGAGATTATGTTGTAAGTACCGATAAAGATGCTGTAGCCTACTTTCATAGATACACTAACACTACAGGACTTAGTCTTGATGAAAAAAATGAGTTTAACGCTATACTAGATCAGATATATAATAATAAAACAGATGATAAGGATAAAATTAATGCTATTCAACAAGAAATAGATAGATTAAAAACTGATCCTACTAAAAAGAAGATGATTCACTATCTTAAAAACCAACAATCTCACCTTATAAGAACCACTAAAACTCTACCTAATGTATATACCATAAGTCATGATGAAACTAGGATTCCGATGAAAACTATAGGTGGTAAAGAAAATCAACAAGAAGAAACTAAACAAACAAATACTAAGGTCTAAAATGTAGTTATTTTACACAGTGTAGGGGAAGATACCGTAGGTGGTATCTTCCCCTTGTTTTTTTTAGAAATTAATAGGATTTTAGGAATAGATACTCTATAATACGAAGGTGCGTCGGTTGAGATTGGTTGCTCTTTTTTATGAGGATGAATGTAGGGATAGAGGAAGGTAGAGGATAGGCGTTATTATGAGAGGAAAGTTTATCAGTATAGAAGGTGGAGAAGGCGTAGGAAAGAGTCTACTCGCTTCAGGACTTGCTCGAGTGTTAGATAAGTATGGAATAAGTTCTATTGTTACCAGAGAACCTGGAGGAACTCCAACCTCTAACAGATTAAGAGATATATTTGTATCTCCTCCTAAAGATGATCCTCTGCTTATAGAAACTGAATTTTGTATTATCTCAGCAGCAAGAGCTCAACATGTGGGTAAAAAGATACTTCCACTGCTGGAACAAGGTCAATGGGTAATATGTGATAGATTCTCTGATTCTTCCAGGGTATATCAAGGAAAAATAGGGGGAATAGATAAGAATTTTATAGAACAGGTTATATCTCATACTACACAAGGGTTAGAACCAGATATTACTTTTTTACTGGATTGTGATGTTGATATATCATTATCAAGGGTGGAACAAAGATTTAAATTATCTTCTACTGATATGTCAAGATACGATCTTGCAGAAAGATCATTTCATCAAAAACTTCAAGCAGCTTATAGAGAACTAGTTGAAGATTTTCCTGATAGAGTAGTTTTGATAGATGCTTCTGATACTATAGAACAGGTTGTTGAAAAAAGTTTTAAAATACTTAAAGACAGGTTTAATCTTGGTTTATAAAATGGTTGAGTCTTCTCATACACGTTACCTTGATGAGTTAGGGATTAGTATCTTGGATTCTAACTCCGTGATAGGATCTGATATTTTTCAAAAACTTAAATCATCTTTTTTAAAATCAAGATTTTTTCCAGCTACCTTATTTATTTCTTCTGACATTATTGAAGCTACTAGTTTTTGTTGGCAAGTTGCTCGGATGATTTATTGTGATATTCACACAGGATGTGGAAGTTGTCATGGATGTAGAGTATTTGATGAGGGAGAAAATAGTGATTTTTTATGTATATCATCTGTTGGATCGTTGAAAATAGAAGATAGTAAAAAACTTATGGATCATTTCTCACTTAGTCCTTCATATAACTCTTATAGAGTAGCTTTTATTCATCAGGCTGATACTCTAACTATTTCTGCTATGAACTCAGTACTGAAGATATTAGAGGAACTACCTTCTCGGTGTTATTGTCTGATGAGTGCTAGATCCTCTGTGAAGATTCTGCCTACTATTTTGTCTAGATGTATGAGTATTAACGTTAATCGTACTGTATCTTGCGATTTAGCTAGAGTGTATCCTTTTTTAACAGAAGATCTTTTAAATTTAGTTAAACAAAGAATTAAGGCATGTCTTACAGGAAATTCATCTAAGATAGATGTATTAAGCTTAGAAGAGACGCTTTCTAATTGTGCAAGTTTAAGTCCAGAAGAATTATATTCTACCATACAAATAGCTCTGGCAGATCTTTTAAAAAGCTCAGATTTTATACCAGATAGTCATAAATTTGAAGAATTTATGGATAGATTAGGATGGATTGGAACTAGTGTTAGATTGAACTCTTCGATAAATTCAAGATTAGTAGCTGAGGGTGTGCTTTTATAGTATAAGTATGGAAGTTAAACTTGAATAAAAAGGAGTGAACAGTTATATATATTGAAGATTAAAAATATTTTTTGATTCCGAGTTTTAGAAAGAGAACATATGAAAGTAAATATAGCAGGAATTAGATTTAGAAGAGCTGGTAAAATGTATGATTTTACCTATAAAGGGATAGAAAATCTTAAAATAGGTGATATGGTCGTGGTTGAAACCGATAGGGGAAATTCTCTTGCTAAGGTTTATAGTTTTAAATATGAGGATTCAGAAAAATATAAAAATATACCTTTAAAAAATATTATAAGAATAGCTACTCCAAAAGAGTTAGGGTGTGGAAAACTTAGTGAAGAAAGAGCTTTTTCTTTTACTAAAAAGAAAGTAGAAGAGCTTCATTTGGATATGAAGTTACTTAAAGCTGATGTACAGTTTGATGGTAACAGGGTGATTATATATTTTACAGCTAATGGTAGGGTAGATTTTAGAGAACTAGTTAAACAACTGGCTAGTGGACTTAAAACCAGGGTTGAACTCAAACAGGTTGGAGTCAGAGATGAAACTAAGATCCTATCTGGTTGTGGTATATGTGGTAAGGAATACTGCTGTTCTAGCTGGTTATGTGAGTTTAATCCTGTTTCTATAAAGATGGCTAAAAACCAAAATTTAGCTTTAAATCCTAGTAAAGTATCTGGAGCTTGTGGAAGAATTCTTTGCTGTCTTGCCTATGAAGATGAAAGTTACACTGAATCTAAGAAGAAAGCTATCTACAAAGACTCTAAAGTTAAACTACCTGATGATAAGGTTGTAACAGTTACTAAATATAACGTACTTAAACAAACTGTTACTGTGGTAGATGATGGAGTGAGTCGTGAGTATCCAGTAGATGATGTAGTTGTTGTTAAAAAATCTAAAACTCAAGATACTGGAGAGAGTTGGCAAGAACCTTCCAAAGATTTTGAAGAAGTCTCTCGCTCTATTGAAGGGGGAAAAGACGATGAAAGTCTTATAGATTAGAGCCTCTTTGCTACTGGTATTAAAAATATGTTTTTAACATAAATATCTAGTAAAATATGATTTAAACAAAAAAGGCCTAGTTCTTTTTTTCAGGTCTTGATTGATCTAAAAATCTTATAGAAGCTTTACCCGATAAAAATTCAGGGGTTTCTAGGATTCTTTGATGTAGAGGAATATTGGTTTTAATACCTTCGATTTTAAATTCTTTAAGTACCCTTTTCATTCTGGAGAGGGCTTCGGTTCTGTCCTTACCATAACAGATAACTTTAGCAAGCAGGGAATCATAATATGTAGGAACATTGTATCCTTGATATAAGAATGAATCAACTCTCACTCCAGGACCTCCTGGCTCATGGTAGTAGGTTATGGTTCCTGGACAAGGGGCAAAGGTATCAGGATCTTCAGCGTTAATCCTACACTCTATTGCATGACCTTGAAGTTTTATGTCAGATTGTTTTACCGATAGTTTTTCACCAAGTGCTACCCGAATTTGTTCTTTTACTATATCAATTCCGGTAACAGATTCTGTAACAGGGTGTTCTACTTGAACCCTGGTGTTTACTTCCATAAAATAAAGACTCATATCCTCATCTAATAAGAATTCTACGGTCCCCAGAGAAGTATAACCTACCTCACGAGCAAGGGCGGTAGCATAAGATCCAATCTTTTCTCTGAGTTTTTCGGTAAAAATAGGACATGGAGATTCTTCTATAAGTTTTTGATTCTTTCTTTGAATAGAACAATCCCTCTCACCGAGTTGCAGGAAAGTAGATCCGTCAGATAGAAGTTGTACCTCTACATGTTTAGGATTAACACAGTATTTTTCAATATATACGGTACTGTTACCAAAGAACTTTTGAGCTTCTTGTTGAGCTATATAAAATAGGGGTTCAAGAGAAGAAGAATCCTTTACTATCTTCATTCCTCGTCCACCACCACCAGCACTGGCTTTTATAATAACTGGGTATCCGATATCTTGGGCAATCTTTAGAGCATCTTTGATTGTAGATACTGAAGAAGAACTTCCAGGAAGTAGTGGAACACGAGCTTTTTGAGCAAGGGTTCTTGCCTGAATCTTATCTCCCAAAAGTCTTATTTGATTTGAAGAAGGGCCAATAAAACTAACATCACAACGTTCACAAATTTCTGCAAATCTAGCACTTTCTGACAAGAAACCATATCCAGGATGTATAGCATCAGCTCCACTTACCTCACACGCAGACATTATCCTAGGAATAGATAGATAAGAATCCGCTGATTTTGCAGGACCAATGCAAACACTCTCATCAGCTATTTTTACATGTAAGGAATTTCTGTCAGCTGTAGAACAAATAGCTACTGTTCTTAATCCTAACTCCTGGCAAGCTCTGATAATACGAACTGCTATCTCACCTCTGTTTGCGATAAGAATTTTTTTCATTAAATCTAGGTCCTGTTATAAATATCCGATTATTCCAGAATGAAAAGAGCTTGATCAAACTCAACTGGTTCAGAATTATTAACTAAAATTTCTTTTATAACTCCGTCTTTTTCAGCTTCAATTTCATTCATAAGTTTCATAGCTTCTACTATACACAGAGTATCTCCTTTTTTAACCTTTTGACCTACTTTTACAAAAGGTTCTACATCAGGAGATGGAGCTTCGTAAAATGTACCTACAAAAGGACTTTTAACAAGTTTATCCGGAGATACTTGCTGTTTTGAAGCTCCTTGAATAGGAAGATCTTTTGTAGTTTGAATAGAGGCTCCTGGTCCTGGTACAGTTAAAGAAGGAACTTGGGAGACAACCTGAATCCCGGAAGAAGGATTAGATGCTGCTTTTAATTTAATTTTAAAATCACCATCAGATACTTCAAGCTCCTCAAGGTTGTTCTCATGTAGTAGATCTATATATTTTTTTATCTTTGTTAAATCCATTATTCTTTAACCTTTTCAATATACTTATTGGTTCTTGTATCAACCTTTAAAACCTCACCTACATTCACATGGAATGGAACAGTGATTACAAGTCCAGTTTCCAAGGTAGCAGGTTTACCACCACCAGTAGCAGTATCGCCACGAATGTTTGGTTGAGTTTCTATAACTTTTAAATTAACAAAAGTATCTATCTCAACAGATACAGGACGACCTTTAAAGAAAGTAACTCTTACTGTAGAATCAGGAAGAATATAGTATTTATTATCTCCAAGATCTTCTTCTGTTAAACTAAACTGTTCATAAGTGTTGTTGTCCATGAATGTATAGTTAGTTCCATCGAAATAGAGGTACTGCATGTATCTAAACTCTAAATCAGGCTCTGGAACCACATCTCCTGCTTTAAAAGTCACTTCTAGAACTTGAGCTGTTTCTAGATTTTTAATTCTAGTTCTTACAAAAGCTGAACCTTTTCCTGGGTTTACATGTTGAAATTCAACAATTACATAAGGTTTGCCGTCGTATTCAATATTAACCCCTTTTCTAAACTGAGTAGTAGAAATCATAAAACCTGCCAATCAAATATAAAAATTAGTCGTTAAATAAGTTTAAATACAATAAACAATCAAACAAGATGATTTTTTATCATATTTTTCCTAGATCGTAAATAGATTATAGATAAAGACTAAAAGTATCAATATTTTTTTAAGATAGGTAAAAAACTTGGATGATTTCAGATAGTTTTAAAGGATAGTAAAAAAGGATCTTTATTTACTACCCTTAATATACCCTAAAATATGGTTGGAAGCTACTTTATTTCTGGGGTTATGATAATATCTATAGCGGATTCTTTTACATTTACTTCATCCAAGATAATTATTTTATTTGAGCTGAGTTGTTGTCCGTCAAGCTTATACTCACCTTCGTAACATACTGTATAAGAAGTTTCTTTAGCTTGACATAGAAGCTCTATACGGACGGTATATCCTTTGGTACATGAAGTCTTTAGAGGAATTGAAAAAAGTTCCAATCTATCTTCGATTGTAGTTTTGTTAAAGTTTGTCATTGGTTTTTTATCTATCTTAGTACATTTAGAATCAGAACTATCTTTAGGAGTTACAGTATAGGTATAACCGGATTTTTCTATATTATCTAATTTGGGTTTTATGCTTTTTTTGGAAACATATAAAGCAAGCTTTATTTCGTTTATCATATTATTGTCTCCAGGAGTAGTTGTTATATCACCTCCAGGCGAGGTGTTTGTAGGTGTGTCATTAGCACCAGTTCGGTCTATAATTCTCGATCTTGTTTTACAAGAAGTGAATAACATAAGTGTACAGAAAACAATCAAACTAAGATTAAAAATTCTTTTCATAAAAACATCCTTATCATATCGTATAATTATAGGTAAATCTGTTTTCTATTTTTTCACTTCCTTATTTTTTTGTCCACTTACATTCAAAACTTCTACCCGTACTTCTATAGAATTCAGTTAATGCTAGAAAATTAATTGTAAGGTTAGATTCTACTTTACTTAAAAGAACTGTAAGATCAGAAACTGATCTTGGATAATACGTGGTAGAATTTATAGTAACAGATTGAAAACGAGATGTTGCAGGATATAGATTAGAATCTGAAAAATAAGAACATTCTATGTTAAATCCTGGAACTTCACGAAGAGGTTGGCTTTTACAGGCCTGAGCTGAAAAGTTAAGATATAATCTTTGAACTAAGCAAGCTGGGTTGACGAAAGAATCTAGGGTTAAATTGGCTGGAGGATTATCTTGCTCGTTTTCACTAGAACTTCCTTGAGATTGATTTTGATTTTGATTTTCCGTATTAACTATTTCATTTTCTTGGCTGTCATTTTTTTTAGGTTTAAATACTCCTGTAATTTCTAAGATTATCTGTTTATTTGTAATCTCTCCAGGAAGCGAAAGCTCCCCAGGACCAGCAAAATCAGGATCTATCTTTGTAAGGTTTGTAAAGATATCTAACTTACTGAAAGAAGAGAGCTGATTATAGGTTATATTAAGCCTTCCGGTATAACACTTGCTTTTAGAACTACTGCCTTCATGTTTACAAAATACATTTATATCTACGGTATATCCTGGAGTACAAGCAGAGTTTAAAACGATCTCTGATAATTTACCGTTATCAGAACTAAAGTTTTCTTCAATCTCAGATCTTGAAGTACATTCTGAGATAATAAGGCCAGGTTTAATTACTGTAGAGTATCCCCCACTTAGAACCTCGGATTTTAACTCTTTTAAATCACCTAGAGGTACTGTAAGAGTAAGGGTTGTACTTTTTACTGTGTCTTGAGATAAAGAGGTAGAATCTGTGTTTCCAGGTCCTGCTATTTTCATTCCATCGGTAGATTTACAGGAGAAAAATAAGACCAACCCTAATATCATTGTAACTAACCTCAGATTTAAACCTGGTAGAAGTTTCATAGACAATCCTTTCCTTACAAACTCCATGTACTAAACCAATACAAGTAAAAACCTTATAGCTTAATTGTACCAATAAGATTTAGGAATTAAAAACAAAATTATTGTTTGAAATAACTATCAAGAAAAATTGTAAGATCTTTTATTATACTAATAATTTCCTCATACTGCTTGTTACTGTCTTTGATATTATATTTTAAAATATTTGAAATATAATCAGAACAACTCATAGGACAGATCTGATATGACATACCTTTTGTTATTTCAATAGATAGGCTTCCTACTTTAAGGCCTATTGCTACTGTTTCGGTATTTAAATTTAGAAGGTATTTAAAATCTTTAATATGGGAAATAAAAAGGATGTTTTCAGTATCTAGAGCTTTAAATAAATCAAAAAATATTTGATTATCTGAATTTTTTTTTGTTTTTTTTAAGACTTTATCAAATTTACTCAGACTAAAACATTTTATAAAACGAGACATGTTTTTTTGAGGAATATCAGGTTCAGAAAGTCTAGAAGTTTTTTGGTTTAACATAGATAGAAGATCACGAGCTTTGTTTTGTAGATCAAAAAGGCCCTCTTTCTCGGATATCTCTTCTATAAATCTTAAAGAGAAAAAACTTCCATTTCTAACCATACGTAAAGAATCATAATCAAAAGCCGAGTAGATATTTTCTATAGTAAAAGTTTGGTTTATTAAATTATCTAATCTTTGAAGTAAGACGTTTAGTTTGATATCTATAGCTAATTCTTTTACTGTATCTTTGGAATCAGAACAAGTTGAGTCACAGAGATTAGAAGAAGTAGAAGCAAGTAATGAACCGGGTGAAACTGTAAAGGTAATAGAAAAAACGGATGAAATTATTAGAGCTTTAAATTTCATAACAACAGTCCTTTTTCTTGTTGTAGTTTATAACTACAGGGGTAGTAAAAAGTATTGTAAAATACATGGATTGATTATATCCAAACTAAGTTTGGATGTAAACATGCTGATGTTTTAGAAAAAAACAAAAAAATAAAGAGGTTAACCAGAGGGAAAAAAATATATATTGTTTTTATAAGGAAAAATTAATATAAAAGCTCAAGATTTAAGCTAAAAATAGTTCTGTTGATAGTTAGTTTTAAATCCAACAAGTAAAGGAATTCGGTATGAGAACATGTGTTTTTATGGTTTTGTTTTTGATGTTAAATGGGTGTGCTACCTATATTAGTGAAGTAAAAACTGTGGAAAATGGTATCTTTGTTACGCATAGAAGAAATTATGACAAGCAACAACAACTTATTGATGGTTATGCTCAAGATAAATGTGGAACATCAGGATTTAGTAAATCTACCTTGAGAAAAGAAGGTACAAAAGTTTATAGAGGATATGAAACAATACCGGTAGGTGGAAGTGTATACCATGGTCATGTTAATAGGCCAGGTTATAATGGTGTAGATATTGATATGTATGAGAGAAGACATGTAACAGTTCCTGTAGAAAGAGAATACGAGATAGATTGGTATGAGACTACATGTATATGTAAAGAAAGAAAATCTTGGATGATGCCTCAAGAAAAAAAACATGTTGAAGGATATAAAAAAGATTGCTTGGGAAAGAGGGAAAACCTTGAAGCTTGTCGTAAGTTAATTGATACCATCACGGGTGTATATGAACTTTACTATCTAGATATTCCTCAAGATGAAATGGATCTTTTGATTTCAGCTTATAATAAAGGATGTGAGAAAGATCCAAATATTTGTAGAGAACTTAGAAGTTTTAGTGAATCTTTAAAATCAGATAAGATAAAATTAAAAGGATTATAGGAATAGAGGTATTTATTAAATTAGAAAAATACTCGGGACTAAAAAAAGATTCGAGTATTTTTTTACTAGAATATAAATCATGGAAAACTTAAAAAACTTACTTATTTAACTTCTCAAAATTTTTGAAAAAGGTGTAAAAAAAGTAGGAACAAAAATAAAAGCCGAAAACGGGAGTTGAACCCGTGACCTACGCATTACGAATGCGTCGCTCTACCAACTGAGCTATTTCGGCATCTTAGAAAACCTATACATAATAGCCGATTTGAAACTATTATCAACGAATTAATTGTCTGATTCCCATAAACCTGATTTTTGTTTCTCTTCTAAGATTTGTGCTATTGTATCTGGAAGAAGTCCACGGATACTTCCTCCTGAGAAAAGAAGCTCTTTTATAAAACTAGAAGAAATAAATGATAAGTTTTCAGATGAAGGAATAAAAAGAGTATCAATAGAGGGGGCAAGATGTTTGTTCATCAAGTATAGATCTCGTTCAAACTCGTAATCTTTTATAGAACGTATCCCTCGGATAAGTGTAGTAACGCCGTGAGCCTGCGCCCAATCTACAGTAAGTCCACTGTAGGATATCACTTCAACATTACTAAATTTGGTACATACTTCGTGAATTAAGTTAACTCTCTCTTCTATGCTAAGTAAAGACTTCTTATTAGGGTTTATTCCTATCCCAACATATAGTTTATCAAAAAGTGATGAAGCTCTTTCTACAATATTAAGATGAGCGTTAGTAAAAGGATCAAAACTTCCTGAAAATAATGCTAGATGTGTTTTATTCATTCGATTCTACCTCAGTTTTTAGTTTAAAAAAACTTACAGAACATACTCCGTAGGTTTTGGTTTTAATATGTTCTAGATTATTAAATGAACTTTCAAGTGTAGAACTATCTTTCGAAGAAGATTCCAGTATAAAATAAGAAGACTGATCTTTTAGTAAAGAAGGTATAAACGAATTAAAAATAGGAATAAAATGTAGGCAATCAGCGTATGGAGGATCTGCCCAAATAATATCGTAGGATTGAGATCTGGCTCTTTTTAAAAAAGAGGCTACATCTTCTCGTACGGGGTAGATATTAATATCAGGGGAGCGATCTAGTACTTTTTGTACGTTTTGTTTTAGGAATTTAAAGGCTTTAGGGTTTAGTTCTACTAGGGTAGAAGAGTGGGCCGAACGACTTAGAGCTTCTATTCCTACTGCTCCGGATCCTGAGAATAGATCTAAAAAATCAGATTCCATGATAGAACTTTGAATGGAATTAAATACAGCTTGCCTTACTTTAATTCCTGTAGGTCTAGTCTGCATGGAAGTATCTGTTATAACCTCTAACCCCTTTAATATTCCTGAAGAAATTCTCATTATCTATCCATTTTTAATTTGATAGGAGAGATCCCCTATAAGTTTAAATTTTCAGCTCATATTTATAACAAAAATTAATTGATTTTGTATAGAGTTTATAAGATAAGAAAATTTAATGTTTTCATACAGGACGAACTTATTAGTTATTGATTTAATCAAAGGATGTTTTTCGGTTTGTAGTTTTTGGAGAAAAAATGAACATAAGACAGATTCAA
>CACXFL010000012.1 GCA_902766925.1 uncultured bacterium
AGTAAAGCTAGTCCTATAAAAACAAAACGAAGTCTATCTTTTGAAATATATTTACTAAATAAAATTTTCATAAAAATTCCTAGTAAACCTCAGAAACGAAAATCTGATACCTTTGGAAAGCAACCCAAAGTGTTGAACGTTTCAACTAACTCGATTCAAAGGATTGATTTTCATAAATTGTATTCCACTCTTATAGTTCAAACAATAATAGCAATGTGTAATGTAGCAGAAACACTGGGAAAAATCAATTCTAGGGTAATATAAGTGTGCAAACACACAGTGTTGATACTCTAAAGAAAAATGTATCCTATCGATACAAGGGATTAATACTAAAAATTTTATAGATTTATAATAGTTTTTAAGTTCCTAGTACAAACTTTTAAATAACCTGAAAATTCTAATTCTCACATCTAATAAGATTAATCTAATTTTCCACTATCATCGTACAGATAACTTTTGAGATATACAGCCTCTGGTGCAATATCTACTCGTTCATTATCCCAAGTAATGACTCCGTCACGTAATACAGGGTTAGCAAATATTTTCTCATCTTCCAATACTTTAAAGGCGGACCCTTTTAAAGTAGTGGTATCAAACAGACGTTTTTCTCCAGTGGAAAAAGTCACAAGCAAGATCCTTCCTGGCAAAACCTTTACTGCCACAACTGTGATACCTTCTTTTAGTTCCCCTGCGTAACATATACCATCGATGATATACATATAAAAAACCTCTTTATTTTAAAGGTGAAATTTTATCAAAATGTTCACCTTTAACAACAAGACTTTAAGCCTTATACACTTCTTCTTCATACACAGCAAGCCAACCAGTGATAATCTTTAATTGTCTATTAGGTAAAGACCCCGCTAGTAACTCACCATCAACTGCTATTACTGCTCTAAAATCCCCATAATGCACATGTATGTGCGGCTTATTATGTTGTTTCGTATCTTCAAACAACATATACGCAATCATTTCTACAAACGAGACAACTCAGGCATAACAGATCAAACTCCTCAAAACCAGTGTATCAGCCACATCATAAACACTCAAGAATTTAGTACATATTCATTTTTTCAACACTGGATCAGCTATCTTCCTAGATAAGCTAGATCTAGGTTGATAATTTTTAAAGCCATGAGTGATACCATTTTAAGATTATTGACAAACATAGTTAAGTTATATTTACCAAGGTCTTTTGTACCATTGATTAGTTTTTATTTGATAACTTTGAGTTCAGTTTTTATAATTACCATGTAGTTGTTTGTTATTAACGTCTGATTGTGAGAGATATATATGAAAGTAAAACTTGTATGTGCTTTGGGTATTATTGTTGTTATCTTATTGGTGGGGATTTATTTTATGGTTAAAGTTAATAGTGTTACAAAAATTCCAAATTATAAACTCATCTCAAAAATTGCTGGAGATCTACCGAGATCCCAAATATTTGTATATGAACATATTAAAACTGGGGCTATAGCTGTTTATTATAATAACCCTAATGATGATGATAATTTGTTTACTGTAGGTTTTAAGACTATTCCATTTGATAGTAGTGGGGTGTTTCATATAATAGAACATTCAATTCTTGAAGGATCTGATAAGTACCCTATCCCTCAACTCTTTGATGAACTGAGACAATCTTATATCACTACTTTTATAAACGCTCTTACTTATCCTGATAAAACTTTGTATCCTGTATCTAGTAACAACCCTGAATCTTTTAAAAATCTTTCTAACGTTTATATAGATGTGGTATTTAACCCTCTTGTAAAACATGATCCTCGTGCTTTTTATCAAGAAGGGATTAGAAAACAAATTGAAAAAGACGGAAGTCTAACTAATAACGGAATCGTTTATAATGAAATGTTTGCTACCATTAATAGTAGTTCCGTCTTTTTCAATCAGTTTAAACGCCAACTTCTTCCTGGTAGTGGTTACTCTTATATTTCTGGTGGGGATCCTGAAGAAATTGCAACACTTACTTACGATAGATTCCTAGATGCTTTTAATAAATTCTATCACCCTTCTAATTCTTTAATATTCTTCTATGGGGATTTAGATATTAAAGAAAGGTTAAGTTATATTGATGAAAACTATCTATCTAAGTATGATAAGACCGATAGTTTTAAAATTGAAGTTTCTACGTTACCTCCTGTAGAAGCTGG
>CACXFL010000013.1 GCA_902766925.1 uncultured bacterium
CGGTATGTAGGGGTGCTTGTTACGGCGGAGGAGTTGGGCTTGCAAGAGTTTGCGATACAGTAATTGCGGGAAGCGAGTCTAGATTTTGTTTATCAGAAGCTAGTATAGGACTGGTTCCTGCTGTAATTCTTCCTTTTTTAAGAAAACATCTATCTTATTCAACACTCACAAATATGGTGTCTAGATCTTTGATTATAAAAGAAAAAACAGCTCTGGTCTCTGGGCTTGTAGATGTATTGGTTGAAGGATCAAAAATTGAAGATACCCTAAATCAAGTAATTAACGAGCTACTAGCAGTATCTTATAATTCTCAAATTATATTTAAAAAATATCTAAGATCTATTGAAGGAATTGTAAAGATTGATACAAGTATAAAAGATCTTAGTCTGTACACTTTAACAAATGCAAGACAAACTCCTGAAGCTCGTCAGGGAGTAGATGCTTTCTTAGAGAAAAAAGAGGCGTGTTGGAAAGATAAATATGAACCAAAACAATAGTAGTTACTGTAAGATAAAAAATTGTTTTATTGCAAACAGAGGAGAGGTAGCAAAAAGAATATGCCTGAGTTTAAAAAAACTAGGTATCTATTCGACTTGTGTATGTTCTAGTCGTGAGGCTTCTTTTTTCTCCTCGTTTGCAGATCATCTTATAGTAGCTGAAGATATCGATACAGGTTTTTATCTTGATGGTAAAAAGCTTATAGATATTGCTACTAAAAACGGTTGTGATAGCTTGCATCCTGGATATGGTTTTTTATCTGAGGATCCTGGATTTTGTTCCCTAGTAGAAGCATCTTCTCTTAGATGGATTGGACCTTCTAGTAAGGTTATGGCTCTTCTTTCTAGTAAAGAAAGTTCCAGTAACTTAGCTAGAAATTTAGCTATTCCTTGTTCTCAATCCTGTTTAATTTCAAACGAAGAACTCCTAGATGGTATTGATGTAGAAAATATAAAAAAAAGAACTTCTTCCTTTAATTATCCTCTACTTATAAAAGGAGTCCTCTCCGGTGGAGGAAAGGGAATGAGAGTATGTGAAGATCCTGGGGATCTTTACGGTTTAGTTCAAAAATCTTCGTTAGAATGCAGGAAATATTTTGGTTCAGGTTCCCTTCTTATCGAAGAGTTTCACAAAAATTCTCGTCATATTGAAGTACAGGTTGTAGCAGATAGTTTTTCTAATGTTTTTACTCTAGGAACCAGGGATTGTTCGGTTCAAAGAAGAAATCAAAAAATTATAGAAACTTCACCTGCAGATATAAGTAATGAGGTGTTTCAAAAACTTTGTGACTACAGTCGATCTATTATAAAGGAGTCAGGATACGATTCTATAGCTACGGTGGAGTTTTTAGTTGATAGTAAAAATAGAGTGTATTTTCTTGAGGTTAATACCAGACTTCAAGTAGAACATCCTGTGACCGAGATGCTCTATGGGCTAGATCTAGTAGAACTTCAAGTTCAGATTGCTTCTGGACTGAATCTAAAAGAAAGTAAGTATATAGCTCAACTTCAAAAGATTGATGCTGCTTCAATCGAAGATCCAACAACTTGTATGGAACTTAGAATCTGTGGAGAAGATCCAAGAACCCTACTTCCTGTAAGTGGACGAGTTATGTTATCCGTGGATACTTCCCAGAGTGAGACTAGATGGGATCTAGGTATTAAAAACGGTGAAGAGACCGAACTTTCATCCTGTTTTGATTCTCTTTTAGGAAAATGCATAGTTCGAGGTAAAAGTAGATCTGATTGTATTTTAAAATTACAAAAAGCTCTAAAATATAATTTATTCATAGGAATAACAAACGTAGCTCTTTTTAGAAAAATTCTAAAAGACCAAGACTTTATAGAAAACCGAGTTAATACCGAATATTTAAAAAAACATATGGATAGCTTTTATCCTGATAGCTACTCTTTTGAACCTAGCTCTTCTTCTAAAAAATTCTTATCCATCAGGGAATTAATCCCAGGGTATTTTAATGAACTTGGTATTAATCAGTCTAAGTCTAACTTGAATTCAGATTTACCCCCAGATCTAACTCCATCATATAAAATATCTAAAAAATCTGAAACCAATACTACTAGTAAAAATATTGGTTATAGTTATAATACTTCTTCTTCTAGAGTTAAAAATACAAGATCTTATGATATCAGTTCTCGCCTGTCTTCCGTTTCTAAGTATAAGATTTATCCGAAGGTTCCTGCTAAAGTTAATTCTTTATTAAAAGGAGTTGGGGATCTTGTTAAACCTGGGGATACAATTTTTATTCTGGAATCTATGAAGATGGAAATTGAAGTTAAATCCGAGGTTGAAGGAAGAATTATTTCCCTTAGCTCTAGTTCCTGGGTTAATACCACAGATCTACTTGCAGAACTAGAACCTTTGAAAAATTGATTAGATATCAGTTTTTTAACCCGCCAAAGTTACGATAAGATATTACAATAGCTTGATTTTATAGTTGATTTTATATAGGGTTTAGGAAGTTTTTATAGTTAATATTCAGTAACTATGCTACTATAACTCAAGTGGATATTATGCTTAGGTAGTGGAGAAACTATGAATAAAAAGATTCAATACGGGGCTGCCTCTTTTAGAGAGATATTAGAAACTGGTTCTTTATACATAGATAAGACTGCAAAGATCTATGAGTTAATAACTAAAGGATCAAGAAGGTTTTTTCTATCACGTCCTCGTCGTTTTGGAAAAACTTTACTTGTAAGTACCCTATCTGAGATTTTTCAAGGAAATAGGGAGCTGTTCCAAGGCCTTTCTATCTATAATACCGACTATGATTGGAAGCCTTATCCTGTAATTAGATTATCTCTATCTACTGTTGCAGCTACTAATGCTAAAGATTTGAATCAGAGTTTGATAAAACTAGTTGCTGATTTTGCAGAAATTAATGATTACCAATTAAACTCAACGTTTTCCTCTTCTTGTGGAGATTATCTAAATGATTTGTTTAAGTATTTTAAAAAATTAAAACAACAAGTAGTTGTTCTTATAGATGAGTATGATTATCCGATTCTTAAAAATATCAATCTAGATATTAATTCATTGGAAGAAATCCGTGAAACTCTAAAAGATTTCTATTCAGTACTTAAAGGTAATACCGATTCCATAAGATTTCTATTCCTAACAGGGGTTGGAAGTTTTTCTAAAACATCGATATTTTCTGGAATTAACGATCTATCTGATATTAGTGCAGATGA
>CACXFL010000014.1 GCA_902766925.1 uncultured bacterium
AGTATGATCAATAAACTTGTGGTGATAATTAAAGATACAATCATGTTCGTATAAAAAAATACTATGTTTTCTAGAAACCATGTTGTAGTATTAGTTCCCAAAGAGGACTTAGTGGGCATATCTAAGGAGAATATATGGAGTATAATTTTTATAATATCGAAAAGAAATGGCAAAAATATTGGCTAGAACATCAAACATTTAGAGCTGAAGATACTTCAAGTAAGCCTAAATATTATATACTTGATATGTTTCCTTATCCTTCTGGAAATGGACTGCATGTAGGACATCCTGAGGGATATACTGCTACAGATATCCTGGCTAGATATAAAAGAATGAGGGGATTTAATGTACTTCATCCTATGGGATGGGATGCTTTTGGACTTCCTGCAGAACAATATGCTGTAAAAACAGGAACTCATCCTGAAATTACTACTAAAAAGAATGTGGATCATTTTAGAGAACAGATAAGATCCCTGGGGTTTTCTTACGATTGGTCAAGAGAGGTAAATACCACAGATCCTAAATATTATAGGTGGACTCAGTGGATATTTTTAAAGTTATATGAAAAGGGGCTTGCTTATGAATCAAGTGAGCCTGTAAATTGGTGTCCAGCTCTTGGAACAGTACTAGCTAACGAAGAAGTTATAGATGGAAAATCTGAAGTGGGAGGGTTTCCAGTAATAAAAAAACCTATGAGACAGTGGGTACTTAAAATTACTGAGTATGCTCAAAGACTTTTGGATGATCTAGAAGATCTAGACTGGCCTGAATCTGTAAAACAAATGCAAAAGAATTGGATTGGAAAGAGTCAGGGGGCTTTGGTTGAGTTTGAAGTAGAAGGAAGTAAAGATAGAATCCAAGTATTTACGACAAGAGCTGATACCTTGTTTGGAGCAAGTTTTTTAGTACTAGCTCCAGAACATCCACTTGTATCTAAACTTACAACCAAGGAACAAGAAAAAGAATGTAAGGCTTATGTAGATAGAACTTTGGCAAGAAGTGATAGGGATAGAATATCTGATACGACTAAAACTGGTGTGTTTTTAGGAAGCTATGCAATAAATCCAGTTAATGGAGAGCGCCTTCCAATCTATATAGCTGATTATGTACTTACTGGGTATGGATGTGGAGCTATCATGGCAGTACCTGCTCATGATGATAGGGATTATGAGTTTGCTAAAAAATTTAATTTACCTATCCGTCAGGTATTAAGACCTAAAGAAGGAGAAATTAACTTAGATAAAGAAGCGTTTTGTGAAGATGGTATTCTAGTTAATTCTTCTTTCCTAGATGGACTTGGTAAAGATGAAGCTATAGCTAAGATGATTTCATATCTAGAAGAAAAAAAGATAGGTAGGGCTCAAACTACTTATAAACTTAGAGATTGGTTGTTCTCTCGTCAAAGATATTGGGGAGAACCTTTCCCTATTATGAAGGATAAAGATGGTAGGGTTGTAACGGTATCTGAAGAAGATCTGCCGGTACTTTTGCCTGAGGTTGAAAGTTTTACTCCATCAGCTGATGGAGAACCTCCTTTGTCTAAAGCAAAAGAATGGTTAACTGTTAAAGGAAAAGATGGATCCATATATACTAGAGAAACAAATACTATGCCTCAATGGGCAGGATCTTGTTGGTATTATCTTAGATATCTAGATCCTCAAAATGATAAGGCTCCTTGGGATCCCAAAAAGGAAAAATATTGGATGCCTGTGGATTTATATATAGGTGGAGCAGAACATGCGGTACTACATCTACTCTACGCAAGATTTTGGCATAAGGTACTATATGATTTAGGTTATGTTTCTACAAAAGAACCATTTTTAAAACTTGTGAACCAAGGAATGATTCTTGGAGAAAATGGTGAGAAGATGTCTAAGAGTCGTGGAAACGTTATAAATCCAGATGATGTAGTAGCAGAGTGGGGAGCAGATTCTATGAGGCTGTATGAGATGTTTATGGGACCTCTGGAAGCTGTAAAACCTTGGCAGACCAAAGGAATAAGCGGAGTATTTAGATTTTTAAAAAGAACTTGGAATCTTTTTATAGATCAAGATTCAACTGAACTTAAACTTTCTTCTTTTGTTAAAGGAGAAAAAGAAACTGACAGAGAAGTTCTTAGTGCTTATCACAAAACTTTAAAGAAGGTTAGTGAAGATCTAGATAATCTAAGATTTAACACAGCTATATCTTCTATGATGGAACTAGTTAACCTTTTATATAAAAAAGAAGGTGTTGGAAAAGATGTGGTAGAAGGACTCGTTTTGATGCTTTCTCCATTCGCTCCTCATATGTGTGAAGAGATCTATTCTTGTTTTGTTCCAGGAACAACTCTAGCTTATGTTTCTTGGCCTCAGTTTGATCCTGAATATGTTAAAGAAGATCTTATAACTATATCAGTTCAGGTTAATGGAAGACTTAGAGCTACCGTGGAACATCCTGTGGATGCTACTCGAGATACAGTGATAGAGTTGGCTAAGAAAAATGATAGTGTAGCTCGTCATTTAGAAGGTAAAACAATAAGAAAAGAAATTTATGTTCCTGGAAAAATAGTTAACTTTGTTGTGGGATAGATTGGAAGAAGGAAGAAGATCGATGGCAGAATTATTTATTCAAGGAATAAAATTAAATGTTAGGGTTGGGGTATATGAACATGAAAAAACTTCCCCTCAACCCATAACAGTGGATTGTCGGCTGAAGGTAGATGAAGTTCACACAGAAGAACTATCTTCTGTGGTGGATTATGAGGCTTTAGTAAAAGAAATTACTAGTAGTATTGAACCCAAGACCTTTAATCTCATAGAAACTCTTACAGATAGAATTTATGAGATATGTATCAGTAAGGCTAGTTGGGTAGAAGTTAGTGTTACTAAAAAATTAAATAAAGAAGTAAAGGTTAGATACTCGAGATGCAGCAAAGATTAAAAGAAGATGGTTTTATTTTAAAACTGGTATTTCACAGTCTATTTATAATACCTCTTTTTTATGAGAAGTATTTCTATAGTCTGGCGCTTATTTGTTTGGTACTGGTTTGTTATGCTAAGGTATCAAAGTTTCAAACTCTGCTAGAAGATACTAGTATTAGTGAAAAAGATAGAGCTAATTTTAATAGGCTAAAGCATAGATGGATGAAACTTACTTTTTTAAAAGAAGGGTAGGTTGTTAATTTATCTTTCTAATCTTTTGATATTATGTCTGTAGTTGTGTAATTTATGGGCAGATCACAAAATCTAATTGATTTTTTTCTTACTAATATCGGATAATTAATAATAGTAAAATTTATTATATAGTTAATAAAGTAAGGCTTTTTGTAAACAGAGGTTACTAAGTTTAATACAAGGGATGGAATCAGGGCTGAAGGGAGTCATGCATGCAAAGAGTAAAAGGTGTAGTAACACTTTTTTTTCTATTGGTATTTTTGGGATATTCTCAAGATGGTTATTCTAAACCAAGAAAGTCTAAGAAAAAAAGAGTAAGAACTAATTCTTCTTATAATTATTATCCAGAACAAGAAGTAAGTGAAGAGTCTTCATCTTCAGGGTCTGATTCCTTACTTGATGAACACAGTATCACAAATTTAAAAATATCACTGGGGTATCGTGGACATTTTTTTGAAAAGTATAAAAAGAAAAAAAATAAAGAAGAAGACTATTACGAAGATCCTACGGTACCATCTATACCTACGATACCTCCTATTGATGAAATAGAAGATAACCAAGATGAAGAGATTATCTACGATATAGCTCCTAATACTAAAAAGTTAACAGATAACGCACTTGGAACAGATGGATATTCTACGGGAGGGGTAGGATTAGGACTAGGAGGTCTTGAGATAAAAAATGGAACTGAAGAACAAGCCTCTACTAAATCAGGGTTAGATCTATTTCATTTAGATCTTAACTATAATTTCCAAAACGCTAGTTTTTTTCTATCAAGAACCTTAGGTGGGTGGGGAGAACTGTATGCTTCCTATAGTACTCCCAGTGTAAGAATATCTACAGGAAGGATAGAACTTAAAGCTTCTGGTTGGATGGGAAAAATAGCTCAAGAACTTCGTTTTCAACAACTAACTCTTGCAAAGATGCCAACTGTTATAAGAGATCTGGTACTTGAAGTGGATTTATTTCATAGTTTAAATTTTCAGGTGGTATATGATGAAGAGTCTCAGTTTGTGGTAGAATGGTTTCCTAAAAATCTCTCACCAGTTGTAATACCTTTGGTTCAAGTCTATGTAGATACTGTAACAAATATAGTCCTTATAGGAGGGGTAGCAGTTAATCTTAATACTTTTGTATTTAAAACAGATTTAGCCTTAAATATACCAGATGAAGGTGATGTAAAAGTATTAGAACTTTCCATGGATATGTCTATAAGAACCGGTGCTGGATTGAGTCTAGGTCTATATGGATCTTACACTACACTGCTTGGAGGAGATGGCGCAGACTTTGATGTGTATAGCATTTCTCCTACAATCAGATTCTGGGGACTATCTAATATATTCGTACCTTATTTTAATTTTAACTATTTTGGAGCTAAGGGAGCAAGTTCTAGTTGGAATCTAGGAATTGGAATACTTGGATCTATCTAATATATAAAAGCTTGTTTATAAACATAAACTTATAGATAAGGACTGTGGATATGAAAAAGATTTTTATGGTTAGTTGTTTTGTTATGTTTTTTTTGTGGGGATGTTCTGGAAATAGTTTTTTGGGTGGAGAGGTAAGTAGTAGTAGTGGTGGTGGTGGTGATGGTGGTTATAATGAAGGGCCAGAAGTTATACAAATTCAATTAAAAGCAGGATCTAAGGCCTCAAAAGATGGAGTAGCTGAGTTAAAATTTAAGGCTTATGGTAGTACTAAAGATGTACAAACTACTCAGAAAGAACCTGTAGCTATAATGTTTTTGTTAGATGTAACGGGCAGTATGAGTTCGTATATTAATGTTGTAAAAGAAAATGTTATAGCTTTTGCAGGTAAATTAAAAACTCTAGGATTTAATAATCTTAAAATAGGTTTTATTTCCTTTAGAGATTCTATTGTTCAGATTTATAACTTTACTGATAATATATCGGGATTTCAATCAGCTGTATCAGGACAACGAGCTGATGCTGGGGGTGATTCTCCTGAAGCAGGTCTTTTAGCTATTCAAAAAGCAGCTGATATCTTCTCGGGGGATTCCTCGCTATCGTCATATTTAAAAATTATGGTGTTTATTTCAGATACTCTGCAACATTTTCAAAATAATATTACACCAAGGGATTGTAGTATTAATAGTACGGTAAATAAGTTAAATTCCTTATCTCCTATAATGAGAAAAAAAACAAAGTTATTTTTCTCAGTACCAGATACTAAGGTGGCTACTTGTTCTGATTATTCTATACCTAAATTTCAACTCGAAGAGCTTTTGTCCCGTGTATTTACCACAGTAGAGTTATCTAAACGTGGAGGATATCTGGGATGGGAATTTAATCAAGATTCTTTAATGAATAAATTACCTACAGAGTTAGTAAATATAAGTGAATCTCAGGTTCCTTGTCTTATAGATAAGGTAGAATTTAATTTAGATGGTCACAGTATAGATTGTCCTACTTCGTATAAAAGACAGTACCAGTTATATCTAAGTGGTAATGAAACTCAAGCTATAATTAAAGATGAAGATATTGTTCAAGCTGTTAAAGATGGTAAAATAACTGGAGGAACAGTTAATGTAACTCAATCTTGTTTTAGTACCTCTTCGGCAGAAAATTTCCAATTTAGTTCCCCTATTAAAACTCAAACGGTTAGTATTCCTTATACTATAGAATATAAGGCTAATTGATTGGTGTAATTAAAAGAGATTTTAAGGATACAATAATTATAAACTAATTAGGAGAGTCTAAAAATAAAACAGATTATTTTAAAAAAAGTGTTATTTAATAAAGCAGTGTTTCTGGTATTTTTTATGATATCTTTAGGATGCGTGTGTTGTAATAATTCTAAAGATCCAATGGAGATAAAAAGAAATCACTCAAGTTCTGATTCTTGGGTTCCTCCAAAATATTCTTCTGGAGATACTGTACTTAGTTTTAAAGGATACTTGGGATCTGGAGGCTCTGGTAGTAGTAGTAGTATTACACTGATGCTTTTACTGGATACTACAGGAGATATGTTTAGAAATGGTTCTGTTCCAACCGATTATCTAGCTTATCTTAGGAATAATATAAATAATATAGTCACTGCTTTAGAAGGTGCTGGATTTACAGATATAAAAATTGGATATATTAGTTACGGAGATACGGTTGATGCTCCGTATGAACCAACGGATCAGTATAATGATCTTATAAGTTCTTTAGAAACAGTTAATCATCACGATGGTTATGATTATGTGGAAGCAGGACTTGAAGCAGTAAAGCAAGGAGCTATCTATCTTAAAGGATCTTCATATTCAGCTTATAAGGTTATGCTTCTTATAACAAATGAGTTTTCTCATGATGATCTTTCAGCTAATTCTAATGGGTTACCTATTTGTTTTAATAATAGAAGATGTTGTTCTGTTCAATCGGTAGTAAATGAACTACAAAATATTTCAGAACCAGAAAGAAACAGGTTGAAATTTTTCTATCTTGCTCCAAGTACATCGACTGGTGGTAGAGAGTGTCAGAATGAAACAAGTTTTTTGTCTCCTAAAGCTCAACTCGATAGATTACTTGAAAATGGTTTAGGAAATAATAACGGAGCATATTTGGGATGGGCTAATAACGGAGATTTTGGAACTATGATTTCTACTAATATGGTTAACAAATTAAAATCTATGCCTAAACCTACCGGTTCTGGTTCTTCTTCTAGCTCTGATGTGGTTTGCTTGATTATAGAAGCCCAATTTGAAATGCTTGGAACTAAAATGAGCTTTAAATCTACTTATGAGGCACAGTATCAGTTTTATAAACATGGGGTAGATTCTTCAGCTTTAGTAGGTAATAAAAATGTTATTGAAGCAGTAAAATCAGGTAGTTTTTCTGGAGGAACTGTATCAGTTAATCGATCTTGTTTTTATGTATCGGATGCTGAAAAAGGAGAGTTTTCGGAACCTTTATCAACCTCTACGGTATCTATACCTTATAAGGTAATACGTGTGGATTAGTAAGAAGTTTCAATAAAATAAAAGATTACAGAATCAAGGATTCAAGGTATAATATCTAATAATAGCTAATTAAGAATGGATAAAAAGATGAGACTTTCTACATTTAAGATATTGTATGTAAATGGATTTATTTTAGTTTTGGTAATTTTATGCCTTTATCTTTATGCATGTAGCAACTCAACTCCTATAGAGATTGGAAGAAAACATTTGAGTTCAAACGATCCTGATGATCCTTCGGGTAAACCTGGAGATACTATGTTAACTTTTAGAGCTTATGGAGATTCTTCAGGACCGGGATCGTCGGCTTCTATAACTTTAATGTTTATACTTGATGTTTCAGATAAGATGCCTCAAACTCCAATAAACTACATAGGTTCTATTATCAGTAGTATTGATAGTATCGTATCTAACCTACAAACTCAGGGATTCTCTCAGATAAAAATAGGATATACTACTTATGTTGATTCGGCAGATGTTCCTTATGCTGCTACGGATCAGTATGATAATCTTAAGAATTCATTGGATTATAATGTGCATTTTTCAAATGGTGGAGACTGGGTAGAAGCAGGACTTCTTGGAATTTGGGAAACTGCGGAATATCTAAAAAGTTCTTCTACTACTGATTATAATGTAATGGTTCTTATAACTAATGAGTATTCACACTATAAAGCTGGTTTCTATTCTTACGATAATGAAGGGTGTTCTGATAGATCCTGTTGTGATGTATCAGAAGTAAGTAGTGATATAAAAAGTATTATACCTACTTCAATAAGAAATAATTATAAATTATTTTATATAGTTCCTGATGGATCGGCTAATGGATGTATTTCTAATCCTACCTCAGACTATAAAACTCCTCGTGAACAACTCGATTCTCTTCTTCGATCTACATTTGGTCCCCAAGGTGGAGGATGGTTGTGTTGGG
>CACXFL010000015.1 GCA_902766925.1 uncultured bacterium
AACCCTGTATTAAACGGAGACACTCCTACTATTAGTATAGAAGGGATAGTAGAAGGAGTTAGTGTAAAATTAAGGGAAGAGGGTTGTGAAGGAGAAGTTGTTTCTACTTTAGATCACAGTGGAACCTTTGAAGGATTAGAAAGTTATGATGAATATAAAGAGATTCAATACTATATATAGTATGAAACGAAATGTTGAAATTACATCTGTAATGAAAAAAGCTCAAAGTTTTACTAAGAATGTAAAAAACATGTATATAAATGCGATTGGAGCAGTAGCAATTCTATTTGAAGATGGTTCTGTTAAAACGGCTGGTAATAGATCATATGGAGGAGATAGTAGTTCTATAGCATCTGATTTAGATGGAACAATTCCAGTAACAGCGATTTATTCAAATAGCAGAGCCTTTGCCGCGTTAAGAAATGATGGATCAGTGGTAACTTGGGGATATTCAAGTTGGGGAGGAGATAGTAGTTCTGTAGCTAGTAAGATTAATGGAACTATTCCGGTAACAGCGATTTATTCAAATTCTAGTGATTATAGAGGAGCCTTTGCAGCACTTCGTTCAGATGGTTCCGTTGTAACTTGGGGAGATCCAGAGAACGGAGGAGATAGTTCGGAAGTTGAAGAAGATATTAATGGAGACATAGATGTTACATCTATATTTGCAACTCATGATGGTTTTATAGCAAAAAGATCAGATGGTAAAATCTTTACTTGGAGTGGAACATGGAAATTAAAATTCTAAGTTAGTTCACAACTCGAAAAATATAAAAATTAGAACTTAAATAATAATTGGATTTTAACAACAATTCCTTTAGAGAAGATTTAACTTATTTTATCGTATCAAAGATATAGTTACTCAAAGCTAAATAAAAATAAGTCCCACCAATATTTGTGGGACTTATAAGAGTGCTGAGTTTTTTTATCTATATTTAATTTTGAGGAGTAGCAAATTTCATTTGACATCCCAAAAGTGCTCTAACTGCTGTTTGTTGATCTGGACTAAGTTTGTTAAAACTTTCGGGATCTAATGCTAATCTTTGAACAATTTTTTGTAGTTCTATAAAATCTTTTTGTGTAAGAGGAACATCAACTGCTATAGGTATTATATCAAGAATTCTTCTATCAGTTATAGTACAGTTTTCATTCATAGCTGTAGCTATAAAACTTTCTAGATCACCTATATTTTTAAACAGTCCTTCTATATTTACGTTACTATGAAAATCAGTATTGTGTGTATAGTAGGAATCATCTATTCTGTTAAATAGTGATTTCCAACCAAATGCAGAATCATAAGTAAAATTTTCATTAATCAAACTAAAGCGAGCAATTTTACCAGAAACATAACCGTAATTATCATCTTCTAAATGTATTCTAGGTTCACTGACAATCAGTTTTACATATAAGAATTTAAGAACTTCTTTATCTGATTCTTTAGTTAAGAACCTATTAATACGTGCGAGTTGATTTGAAAACAGTATTAACCTCGATGACATAGATAAAGCCGCTGGATGGCTGTAAGCATACTTAAGTGCTTTATTTAAGAATTTTAATAGCTCAGAAGATCTTTCCCAATAAGTACTTTTCTTTGTAAGTTTATTTACTGTTTTATAAGCTGTAATAAGATCTTTAACTCTACTATCATAATCGTTATTTACTATGCCTTCTAGAACATATAGATTACTTAGTTCAGCTTTAGTTATTATAGAATCTTTCGTAGGAGTATTTGAAGATAGATAATCGTTATCAACTTTCTTTAAAGATTCAAAGAAGTTTACAATCATTTCTTCTTCTTCTGCTGTATAAGAATCAATTTCATCAATAAAGTTTTTTAGTAATGCTTCATAATCAGCATTGAATGAGGTTGCTTTAGTTAATAGATGTTTAGTATCTTTTATTAAAACTTTTCCTCTACCATGTTTAATTACAAATCCTGTAACTGTATTATTAGAATCTATAATCTTTTCAATTAAGTTTTCTTCTGGAATAGATTCTTTTAGAGTATCATCTAAAGATGTAAATTTTTGAGGAATTACTTGTTCAAGTAAGCTTTTACTCAAAAGGTATAATAACATACTATTGAAATATTCACTTATTCCTTCTTTAAAATAAATACCCATTTTTTCAGTACCATTTTCAACAATTACAGGTTCATTAAAGCAATAATCTATAAAGGCAGTAAAAAGAATAAATTTAGTTGAAGGCTTATAGTTGTTTTGAGAATCATCAGAATACAACCAAGCTTTTGCCAGTAAAGTTTTAATAAAAGATTCAGGATCTTTTATTTGTGAATCTTCTTCTAATAAGGCTTTTATTCCTTCAACTGTTTGAATACTTTTCCAAATATCAGGGTTATTAGTAGATTCAATTTTCGTTACAAAATCTTTAACAGTTTGGACTGACATATCAGTTGTTGTATCAGCTATATGAATACCACCTGCATATTGTTTTAGACTAACTAGATTTGTAGGTCCTATAGATTCTTCTTTTGTAGCATGTTTACTGATATCTCCAATATTTCTTGTATGTTCTTCTATTTCTTTAGTATCAGATGATTCTGTAGGAGTAGAAGGTTTAACTTTTTTACGTAGTTCGTCATACAGTAGTTTGTCATAGTCACAAGTTTCTTTGTTAGATAAAGCATTAAGTTCTATAAAAGTTTCAGCTAATAATTTGTAGAGTTCATCATCATTTTTAATTGAAGCAAATTGTGTAAAAGTATCGAAACTTATACCTATTATTTTTTCTGATTTATTCTTAAACTCATTTACATCATATACAAACTGACGGTGTAAACGAATCCAATCTTTTATTATATCTTTAGCTACTTCTCTTTTTAGTTCATCTAGGTTCAGTCCTGTTAAAGCTTCTATTGATTCATTAGTTAAACCTGTAATTTTAATATCTGATAGCCAAGATAAATTTTTATTATTTTGTAGTAACCAATTTTTAACTATAGTTTTTACTATCTGACTTCTAAAAAATTGTAGATCTACGGATGAGATATTAGTTTGACCTGTAATTAGAAGATATTCTGGCTCAGTGAATAATCTGTTATTTGTAACAACAAAATCTAGAAGTTTTTTTATAATAATTGTTTCTCTTGTAGCTTCTATTAGTTCTTGAACGTTGTCTGTGAAGTGTTGTTTCTGAACAAAATTTATTAGATCATCTGGTATAGAAGCATCTTCTGTAGATAGCACAGTAGTGAAAACTTGATTATTTTTAATAGATTCAAATGTTATTCCAATTTTCGCTGCTTCTTCATGTAAAGTTTTTGTATCATAGAATAATGAAGTGATACCTACTAATTTATCCATTGGATAAAAGTATAGATCGCTTTTTTTCTCATCAATAAAAAACTTAGCATTGTCGAAACCTGGTGACTGAATCTTTTCATCTCCAAGTGTTACATGTTCTCTATCAGCAATTTTGATGATATAAGGTAGATATTCTGTTATGAAAAAATCTTTTAGAATCTTACAATTGTTTTGAGTTTCACCTTCTACTACATTTTTTCTAGGAATTCTTGTTATTAAATCTTTGTTTGTTTCATTTGTAGAAAGGTTATTACGTAAAAATAAGTTAAATAGTGTATATCTAGTTGCCCAATTAGCATTTATTTGTTCTGCATATAACCAAGCATAAGTAAAGGTTTTAACTAAAAATGCGTTATCAGTATTTATAAAGTCTTTTCCAAGTAATTCGTTAGCCCACTCAGTTAAAGTAGATATAACTTTTCTTCCTTTTTGATGAGTAGCCATATATTCTAGATTGGTTATAATATCTTTTATAAGTGGTAATGGTACTTCAAAATCTACTTGAGCTTGAGTAGCTGGTCTTTTAGCTTTTACATCAGAATCCATATTTTCTTTAATTTGAGCTAAAACCATTTTAATAACTTTTGCTTTGTTTTCAGCTTTTAATTCTTCAAATGATTTATCGGATTTTTTAGTATTATCTTTTGTTTTTTCTATGAATTCTATGTATGTTGTATCTTCAGAGATATTCATAGAATTAAGAATTTTTAATATATCAGATTCTGTAAAATTAAAATCTTCTTTAGAAAAATCATATAAAGTTATAAATCTTTTATTCTTTTTTATCCATTCTATAAATAGTTCCTTAGCTCCATCTATATCACTATCTTTTTCTATAAGATCTTTTTTCCCTGAACTAGTATACATTCTTTCCCTCATACTAGACATAGATGGATACCAGGTTGTAATATCATCTTGAGCTACAGAGATTAAAGCCATATAAATCTTATCTAAGGAATCTCCTGGTTTAAAACGGGCTTTGACCTTTGCTTTAATTAAATCTAGAGGAGTAGATGAACGAGTAATTGTACTGGATTTTAATCCTTCTAAAACTGATATTAAATCAGATTCACTAATACCAAAATTAGGATCTAAAAAATCTGATTTTAATACTGCTCTACGAGTTTTTCTTGACCATTCTATAAATTTAGGCAAAGTTTCGTTTATGATATTTTGTTTTTGATTGATTATCTCTTGTTTTTTTTGTTCTCTACTTTGTAAATCACTTAATTTTCCGGTTGCTGGTTGAAATATTGCTTTAAAAAGATGTTTAGAAGTAGTTGTTTCTGTTTTAGAAGGAAACCATATTTTACTGTCGTATTCTTCTTGAATTTTTTGGTTTATATCACTGGAGTTAACACTTACAGTTGAATGATTTGGTCCAAATTTACCTATTTTTATAGGTTCTGTTAGGGTTGCGTTCGGATAACTTAACCTTATTCCATTATAAGCTATATCAGCTACATCTTTTTGTTGATTAGATTTAGGAACTAACCCCTTGTTATAATAAACTAACATGGATAAAAATTCGTCTAAGAAGAATTTACTAATAGCATTTTTATAAGCTTCTTGTTGAACTTTAGCTATCTTAAAATATCCGTATGTATTAATGAAGTTAGTGAATGCAACATATCTTACAACTATATCTACAGGAGATATCTTATTTTGTTCTTCTACATATAACCAAAATAGTGTGTTAACTTGGTATTGTGCACATTGACTGTTAACTATAATCTCTTCATCATCAAATCTATAGAAAAGGTTTTCAACCTTTCCTTCACTCATATCATTCATTACTTTGGAAAATACCTGTGAAAGTTTTTCTTTATCACAACCTTTCCAACCGGTTGTCATTTGTAGGGTAAGATCTTCTAGGCTGGCTAACAAATAACTATTTTGATTTAAGTTTTCTTGAGCAAAAACTAAACTAAAGTTTCCCAAACATAAAAGAAAAACTAAACTAAATAGAGTAAAAAACTTTTTCATATGTTCCCCTGTATACGAATTTGGATCATAGCTATCCTCAAAGTAGATCCTTAATCTAATATAAAAATGAACGCTTATTTTTTGGATCCTTTTACACTAAGGTGAAAAAATAGTCAAAATATTTTTGATTAAAAATTGATCGGATAAAATAATCTAATAATATTTATTAGTTAGGATCAGTTGGATAAAAAAGCTCTTAGAATTAACCAGTTTTTCTTTTGAAACCAGTTTGACATATATAATAGTATAATCTTATGGATAGAACTTATTTATGTATTGATTTAAAAAGTTTTTTTGCCTCGGTTGAAGCTATTAGTCGAGGATTGGATCCTTTTACCACAAATCTAGTGGTAGCAGATCCATCCAGGGGTAGGGGGGCAATATGTCTTGCTGTAACTCCAGCAATGAAAAAACTAGGGGTTAAAAACAGATGTAGAATATTTGAAATCCCAGATCATATAAAATATACGGTGGCACTACCTCGTATGAAACTCTATATGGAAACCTCAGCTAAGATATATGAAATATATCTTAGGTATGTAAGTTGCGAGGATATTCATGTGTATTCAATTGATGAGTGTTTTATAGATATAACGGGGTATCTAGAAACCTACAAGAAAACTCCAAAAGAACTAGCTCGTATGCTGATAGATGCTGTAATGAGGGAAACTGGAATTTGTGCTACAGCAGGGATTGGTACTAATCTATTTTTAGCAAAAATAGCTCTTGATATTACAGCAAAACACACTCCAGATAATATAGGATATCTGGATCAAAAAGGATTTCGGGAAAAAATCTGGTTCCATCGTCCCTTAAAAGATATCTGGGGAATAGGTCCGGGAATTAGTAGCCGTCTTTTAAAATACGGAGTGAAAGATTTACATGGAATAAGTCAAGTTCCTGAAGAACTTTTGTATCGAGAATTTGGTATAAACGCTGAACTTCTTATAGATCATGCTAGGGGAGAAGAACCCTGTACCATAGAAGATATCCATAACTATAAATCAAAATCTAGATCCATATCTAACGGTCAGATCTTATTTGAAGATTATAACTGGGAAGATACCATGATTGTACTAAAAGAAATGGTAGATTTACTGGTACTAGAGTTAGTAGAAAAACACCTTCTAGCAAAAGGTATCTCACTGTATATTGGTTACTCTAAAGATAAAAGAAGTTCTACCGGAGGATCTAAAAGTCTTTCTTGTTATAGCTCTTCCTATAATATGATTGTACAAGAGTTTATAAAATTGTATGAGAAAAAAACAGATCCTTCCTATCCTATAAGAAGAATAAATATAAGTTTAAATAACGTTATAGATGAGAACTCTTTAGGGATACAATCTGATTTGTTTGGAGAAGAGGTTTATAATGAAAAAGAAAGAAGAGTGCAACAAGTTATTTTAGATATTAAAAATAAGTTTGGGAAAAACGCACTTTTAAGAGGTATAAGTTTTGAAGATAGAGCTACTGGAAGAATTAGAAATAAACTTATAGGAGGACATAACGGTGAATAGATCACAGCGAGCTAAACAGTTTATGCCCTTTTCTTCTCTTAGAGGATACTATGAGAAGATTCTTGAAAAACAACGGGTAAAAGAAGATAAAAAAGAACTAGATGAAGGAAAAATAGAAGAAATATCCCACACCTTATCCAGTTTAAACGTAGGACAGATGATTAGCCTTACCTATTATAACAAGGATCATTATGAAAAAGTTCAAGGACTAGTGTCAGGGATAGATCCTGTGGGACAAAGTTTAAGTGTTGTAAAAACTAGAATATCTTTTAGTGATATTTTTCAAATAAAAATTTAACTATCAACTTTTCTTTGGTAGACTGAAACTTAATAGATACCAGAGAGGAAAAAGTAGTGGACGAAAAACACATTAAAAAAATACGCCAAAGATTAAGAATATGCTCTTTAATCTATTATATAGTTTTTATATATGGTTTTGTATGTTGTCTATGGACTAATGGACATCAGGATGTATTAGCAATGGGCCTAGGAGCACTGCTATTTATTTCTGTACTAAGGTTTATTCCAGATTTTTATTACAGAAAAAAAATACCTCTATGTTTTGAGAGTGTATTAGGGATACTAATAAGATCGGTTTTATTTTTATACGTATTATTTATGTTTTTAGGTACTATGTGGAAGATCATTTATAAATAATACCTAAACGAAATACTATCTTTAATCTAAGAATAAACTAGAATTAGAATAATTTTCCTACACCTATATTTACTAACCCCCATCCATAAGGATGCTTGATCTTGTCTTTAGAAACAGAAGTTATTTTAGAAGATAGGGAATTAGAAAATGAAGAATGAACTATTAGTCCAGTACCTATACCGTATATACAGTGCTGAATAAAAAATCCATTTTTGAAAAAATAAGACCATCCTAGATTTACGGAAATACTTAATGTTTGAAGATCAAATTTAGAGTTAAAGTTTTCCTTAAAAATCTCAGAATCTGTTATATGAGGAGTAATATCACCCTTCCAGAAACTGTATCCCAAAGACAGGTTAACAAAAACTGGAAATATCTTTATAAAATAATAGCTAGCTCCGATAGAAGTACCTATATTTTTAGCTTTAAGATCGTAGAAATAAGAAGCTTCATCCTGAATTTCAAGATCCCATTTCCCATAATTAATTTTCAATGGATATTCAAAAGATCCATCGTGAAGTCCTACAGAAGTTCCCACCCTTTCACGAAAACCTTGAGATCCAAAATTAAACGAAATAAAAGCTTTCTTTTGAGAAAAGATATCGTATTTTTCATCAGAAACTGGTTGAGGAACGTCATTTTCTTCTATAAATTGTTTTTCTTCTCCGGTGAGTTCTTCATCTCCTGGAATATCAAAATCACTTTCTAGTCCAGAAAGAAGAACAGAATCAATAGTAGGAGAAGAGAATAGATAAGTAGGTTTTAGGTAAAAAAGGCAGATAATAACAATAGATATATGAAGTACAAATTTTAACAAGTTTGAGAGCATCTTTTCCCCTGATAACTATCTTGTTTTTCAAGTTCGTCTATAATTTCTTCCATAATTTCATTCTTATTTGTTAACCAAAGTGGGGCTAGTAAACAATCAGCAGGTACATCAGATACTAACCTCTCTACCACTATATCCGAAGATAAGTGTTCCAAAAAAAGAATAACAGTATCAATGTAATCCTTCTTTGAATAAATTTCCATCATATTATTTAAATACATATCCGCAAGTACAGTATGAGTTGGTACGTAGAGATTATGAATTTTTACACTAAATATACCTATCTGTGATAAGAAAGAAGCCGTTTTTATAATTAGATCCTCATTTTTTATATCAAATGGAGTTCCCCAGATTATATGAACTCCGGTACTAAATCCGTACCTTTTAATTCTAGAACAGGCATCCGTAAAATCTTCTAGAGAATGGTCTCTTCTCATCCAGTTTAAAATATTGTTATCTATACTTTGAAGTCCTAGTTCTAACTCAACCCATTTATCAGGATATAAAGAACTAACTTCTTTTATTACATCTAAAACCTCATCTCCTACACAATCAGGTCTAGTTCCTATAACAAGTCCTACCACCTTTGGATGCTTCAAGGCTTCCTCGTACAGTCTATACAGTGTAGAAGAATCAGCATAGGTATTGGTGTTGGGTTGAAAATATGCAAGAAATTTATCAACATGAAATCTTCTTGATACTCTTTTAATCTCTTCATCAAGTTGTTCTGTAACAGATAGGTGTGAAAATTTAGATCCAGGACTGAAAGAAGTTGAGTTACAGAATATACATCCAGATTTACCGTTTTCTTTATTAGGACAAGAAAAACCAGCATCTATACTTAATTTATGTACTCTCTGATGGAATTTCTTTCTTAAAAATTTGTTCAAACTATAATATCTATCTGTATCTTTCATGGCCTTAGTTATTCTTTTATTTTGTGTTTTGACAACCTGGGCAAAATTTGATTAAACACCAACTTGCGAGTTATCGAAGGATAAATAAAATTAATATTTGCTTTTATTTATAATATCAATAATAATTTGTTGTCATTGGTATTTACAAAAATGTATATTAAATAGACATCTATTGTATAAGTTTATTTTTGTTTTTTTATTTATAGTTTTTTAGTCAGTTTAGTGAGGAGAGTATGGCTCTATACAACGTTGAAAACATTAGAAATATCGTTATCGCAGGACATGGATCCGCTGGTAAAACTACCCTAGTTGATAAGTTTTTAACTTCTACAGGTACAGTTAATAAAATAGCCTCTGTTGATAATGGAAGTAGTATCTGTGATTTTAATGAAGAAGAAAAAGATCATAAATATACAATAGAGTCTTCAGTTGTAAATTTCTCAGTAAATTCTACACTGTATAACGTAATTGATACTCCAGGTTATCCTGATTTTATAGGTCAAACTATATCAGCTCTTCCAGCAGTAGAAACAGTAGCTATTGTAATTAATGCTCAAGCTGGAGTAGAAGCTAATGCTAGAAGGGTATTTAACGAAGCAAAAAAATTAGGTCTTGCAAGAATGGTTATCATCAATAAATTAGATGGAGATCATATTGATTTTAAAAAGACCCTAGCTGATATTCAAGATTCATTCGGTCATGTTTGTGTTCCTGTAAACCTTCCTAACGCTGTTGGAGAAGGCTTTAGTAGTGTTGTTTCTACCTTAAAAGTTCAAGAAGGAGCAACTGCTGTTATAGATCCTAATGAAATTCATCAACCACTTTTAGACTCTATTATAGAGGTTAATGAAGAAGTGATGGAAAGATATTTTGAAGGAATTCAACCTACAGATGAAGAGCTAGCTTCCTTAATTACAGAAGCAGTAGCTAAAGGATCCTTGGTTCCTGTAGTATGTGTTTCAGCTAAAACTGGAGTAGGTGTTCCGGAACTTATAGAAGCTTTTAAAACCTGTGCCCTAAGTCCTGATAAGATTGTTAGAACCGGTAAAGATCAAGACAAAAAAGATGTAGAAGTAAAAGCAACTGATAGCCAATTTGTAGCTCAAGTGTTTAAAACTAGAATTGACCCATTTGTTCAAAGAATTAGTTACATCAGAGTTTATTCTGGAAAACTTCAAAAAGATGGTGGAGTTCCTACAGATGAATCTCGTCGTCCTGTAAAAATAGCTCAACTATTTAGTGTTCAAGCATCTGAACTTACTCCAATTCCTGAAGTAGGTCCTGGATATATCTTTGCTATTACAAAGATGGACAGTTTCCAAACAGGTACCTGTTTAGGAGATATTCTGCTTCCTGCAGCTAAAGTTCCAACACCTATGGTAGGTCTAGCAGTTAGACCTAAAGCAAGAGGGGATGAAGCTAAACTTTCAGGAGCTTTAACTAAGATAAGTCAAGAAGATCCTACATTTAAATTAGGTCATGATTCTCAAACTAAAGAACTTGTTATGACTGGTATGAGTGAACTTCATCTTCAAATTGTTCAAGAAAAATTAAAAAGAAGAAATAAGGTTGAAGTTGAAACTAAAGAACCTAAAATTCCTTATAAAGAAACAATTAGAACTAAGGGAGAAGGATCCTATCGTCATAAAAAACAATCTGGAGGTCACGGACAATTTGGTGAAGTTCATATTAGAATGTTCCCATTCCCTAAAGATACAGTAGTAGAAGAATATGTAACTAAAGACAGATTCCCTCAAATGAGAGAATATACTTACGATGAAAAGAACAACTTCCTTTGGATCAACTCTATCGTAGGTGGTACTATTCCTTCTAACTTCCTTCCTGCAGTTGAAAAAGGATTTAAAGAAAGAATTGAAAAAGGAGTACTTGCCGGATATCAAATTCAAGATGTTTGTGTTGAAGTGTTCTTTGGTAAATATCACCCAGTAGATAGTTCTGAAGCAGCATTTAAGATAGCAGCTTCTATTGCTTTTAGAAACGTGTTCCAAACATGTCAGCCAGCTATCCTAGAACCTGTAGTAAAACTAGAAATCTCAATCCCTGCAGAAAACGTAGGAGATATTACTTCGGATATGGCTTCTCGTAGAGGTAGAGTACTTGGTATGGATTCTTCTTCAGGACATTTCCATACAGTAACAGCTGAAGCTCCACTTGCTGAAGTAACTACATACGCAAGGGTTCTTTCAAGTCTTACCGGAGGTCAAGGAAGTTATACCCTAGATTTCTCTCACTATGATTATGTTCTTCCTAATATCCAACAAGAAATTATTGCTAAAGCTGGTATTAAAGAAGAAGACGACGAAGCATAAGTTAGATCTAGGTAAAGTAAAAAACGGGGGAAACCTTGGAGTCTCTCCCGTTTTTTTTAATATACTATTCTGCTTTTGTAACTCTTGGTCTAGTTTTTTCAACAAATTTAGGTTGACACCAATCATCACAAGTATAGATAGCATCATCAAATTTTTCTATATCCAGAGATTTAAATCCAACTGTTACTTTTTTGTTCGTATCGATTTTCCCAACCCTAGATCTCATAGTTTTTGTTATAACGTATCCTTTATATATCACATCAACATTTCCTATCATATGGAAGGTGGCTACTCCCTTATGACAGCTTATACCATTTTCAGTTAAACTAGGATCACACTCGGTATTGATTTCGATTTCTCCATTCTCATTCCACAGAGTTTCGTATTCAATACCAGGAACATCTATTACTGAGTAATGATCATCTGGATAAGCTCTTCTTCTAAATTGAATATCGGTATCTTGATCTAAAGATACTGCAGGTACTAATAAAGTACGTCCAGATTGTATTCCTATAACTTGTCTTGTAGGAGAAGAGTTATTAAGATTAAGTTTTTTTTCTGATTTAACACCGTTTAAATAAATTTCAAATAAAGCACCGTTACATTGGTGGCTTGAAGCAGATTCAGAATATACATAGGACATACAAATCTTAACAGGTTTATCACTAGCTACAGCATAAGCTAGCACTTCTCCGGTAGGCATATCATCTATTTCTTTTAATATATCTTGAACCTCAGGACTCTCTCTACCAAGATCCATAATCTCTTCATCACCGATTTTATCTAGTGCAGTTACTGGCGAAGTCATGGACGAAGAACTATTAAATCCATTACAATTTAAAATTAAAAAAATTGGAAATACTGCAATTAAACTAAAAATAAATTTATTCATCCTATATCCTTTGAAAGTAAAGAATAAAACTTAGTGTTAAATCATAAGAGTTATTTAGTTTTAAATAATTATATTGAATCATAAATTAACCATTCTTCTATTTTTTAATTAACCTCTAGTGATGAAATCTCTGAACTCGTATCAGAATCATATGCAAAATCAACATCTGTAGTTCCGGTGATTATCTCAAGATAAAACGATTTAGTTTCTTCATCTAGTGGATGTTTTTTTAGATAAGCTTTAGCGTATTTTTGAATTCTAGAATCAGGATCATACGAGGCTGCAGTAAAATATAGATCTGCTAGGTTTGGATCCCACCTTCTAAGAGCTCTTAGAATGTTAAATCTAGAATATTTATCAGTAACTCTTATGGCATATCTTAAAACCACAAGTTCTCCATCGGTTACATATTCTCTTGAAGCATATCTTTTGAAAAAACCTGAAACAAGATCTGAACGTTCTTGTTTCAGGGCGTTTTCTACACTATCTACATTTAGATAAACTCCAATATCAGCCATAGCCATAAGAGAGTTCATTCTAAGCCATAGTTTGTCTTCTGATAGCTCTTTTTCAAATAAAGGTTCTGTTCCTTTTAGTTTTAGTCTTTTTAGATCTAAGATAGCTTGGTACCTTTGATAGTTAAATGGAGAAGCGAGTCTTTGTAGGTACTCATCTTCTTGTTCCGGAGATAAACTATTTTCTATTGGAGAAGTATCAAAATTTTTATTAGGTAAAAACCAGTAAGGATTTTCAGGAATTTGACCTGAAGTTCTTGGCTGATCTTGAGGAAGATCCCTGGTGTAAGGAGTTCTTGCTACCATTGGAGTTTCATATATTCTTTTTCTAGTTGGCTGTGTTTCAGGTTCTGGTTCAGGTTGAGGTAGATTTTGATTTAAAACATCAACAGAAGGTGCTGTTTCAGCTGGATTAGCTGAAACAGAAAGAGCAAGTAGTTCTTGTTGAACTTTACCTACTTTATCTTCAAGTTCTTTAACTTTAGCTTCATTTGGAGCTGCAGTTTCAATCTCGTTTAAGGTATTGTTTAAATCTGTGAGTTTTTCTTCATCTGTATCAGTCCACTGATCTGCTCTTTGAGTTTTTATTTTATTCCAACCATCAATTGCATCTATTAACATGCTTTTTAGAGTGTTAATTCTTGAAGCTAGATCAGCTATTACTCCATTGTTAGAGCTTCCTCCTACTACCTGGGATCCAGCTTGCAATGGATTTTGATCCCCAACAGGGGTAGTGGTCTTGGTGGTAGTTTTTGTAGTTTTTTTTGTGGTTATGGTAGTTCCTGGAGGGTACATGGAATTAGGATCCTGAGATCCTGCTGAGATAACTCCTTTAACCAGATCTACTACATCTGAGAGTTTTCCTTGAATTATAGATGAAAAACCAGATCCTTCTTTTTGAGATCCTAGATCTAAATTTGGATTTGCAAGGGAGTGATCCTCAGTTATTAGTGAAGAATCAGTTGGAGTTTTAGAAGCATCTACTTGGTCGATGTTAGTGGATACAAAAGAAGGTTCACTTGGGAGAATAACAAAACATACGATTAAAAGTAGAACAAGAATTGAAGCAAGAACTATAAGCCTTATTTTTTTTGCTCTATCTTTATTTATTCCAAAAGACTCTTTGAGCTGTGCTGCTAGTGAAGAGAGAGTATCTTGATTAAAGGAAGATTCTCCCATTTCTGATAGAGGACCTTGTAAGGATGAAGGCATCATCCCAGAGTTTTCTTGTGAGATATTTTCGTTAGAACCTGTAAGGTCCGCGGGTTGTTTTGTAGGGGTATAGTTAATAGAAGAACTTGCAGGATTATAACTTGGAACAGGATCTACTTTGTTATAAGTAGGTGAAGCTTTAAAAGAAGATTCTAGATCATTGGATATTTGTTGAGCAAGATTTAGTGGGGTGGCTTCTAGTGTATGAACTTTGTGAATATCGTATGGAGAGGTTCTGGTTGGAGGGGGTTCTGGTAAAGAATCATCAGACGAGCCAGATTCCGTTGAATTAGAATCTAGGTTGTCTTTTTTTTGTTCATTATTTTCAGCTAGATCAAAGCTAAAATTATCGTCTAGTTTAGGAGCCTTCAACTTTTATCCTCCTTATAATCTTATTCATATGAGGAATCGGTATATTAGTAAAAAGATTTAGAAAAAACAGAAAAAGATATGGAGTTAGAGCTTAATTTTTAGTATATCTAAAGTATAGTGCTTTAATAAATAACGGTAAGATGAATATTTTTTCTATTTTGCCAAAGATATATATTCGGGTAGTAGAAAGGAATTATTGTGTGGGATTATACTGAAAAAGTTGTAGATCATTTTAAAAATCCTAGAAATGTAGGTGTTATTCCTGATGCTGATGGAGAAGCAATAGTAGGTTCTCTTGCATGTGGAGATTCACTGAAGTTTTCTTTTAAATTAGATGAAAAGAAAGAAAAAATAATTGATGCAAAGTTTCAAACTTTTGGTTGCGCAAGTGCTATAGCATCTGCATCTGCTTTAACTGAGATGGTTATAGGTCATACTTTGGAAGAAGTAAAATCTATCACTAATGATGATATTGTAAAATATCTTGGAGGACTTCCTACTCAAAAGATACACTGCTCAGTTATGGGAAAAGAGGTACTGGAAGCAGCAATTGATGATTATGAAATAAAAGTTGGAATTAAGGTACGATCGGAAGAAGAAATACAAAAAGAAATTATATGTAAATGTTTTGGTATCAGTAGAGGAGCTATAGTGGAAACTGTAAAAGAACATGATGTAAAAAGTGTAGAGGATCTTCAAAAATATATTAAAGCAGGAACTGCTTGCGGAGCCTGTAAGACAAAACTTTCCAAGATAATAGAAGAACAATTAAATAAACAAAAATCTAATTAGTAACATAGATCTTGAGTGTAGTGAAGATATGAAAAAAGTTTATTTTGATAATAACGCTACTACAAGAACTGATTGTGATGTAGTAGAAGCTATGGGTAAGTTTTGGGGGGAACTTTATGGAAACCCATCAAGTATCCATTTGTTTGGTGGAAGCGTATCAAAGTATATTGAAGAAGCAAGACAAAGTGTAGCTTCTTTGATAAATGCAGATCCTGATGAGATTTATTTTACATCTGGAGGAACTGAAGCAGATAATCTAGCTATCCAAGGGGTAGCTAGACATTATATATATAAGGAAAAAAAACAAGTAGAAAACTGTCACCTAGTAAGTAGTCAGGTAGAACATCCTGCTGTTATAGCGCAACTTTCTTACCTTAAAGAACATCTTGGTCTAAAATCAACCCTAGTGGGTGTATCTTCCTGTGGAGATATAGACATAAAATCTTTTTCAAAAGCTGTATCAACCCCAGGTACACTGCTGGCTTCTATAATGATGGCAAATAATGAGACTGGAGTAATTTTTCCGATAAAAGAGCTTGCTTCCATTGCAAAAAAACAGGGAGTTCTTTTTCATGTGGATGCTGTTCAAGGACTTGGAAAACTTGATATTGATGTACGTGATTTGGGAGTGGATCTAATGTCGATCTCTTCTCATAAGATTCATGGACCTAAAGGGGTAGGAGCACTGTATGTGAAGAGAGGAACTCCAATAGAACCACTGTTTATTGGAGGACATCAACAACATCTCTTAAGACCAGGAACTGAAAACGTGTGTGGAATTATTGGATTTGGTAAGGCTTGTAAAAATCTGTATTTTGCCACAAAAAATGGGGTATTGGAACAAGAAAGAGAAAAAATATCAGCTCTTAGAAATAAATTACAAGAAGGTCTTCTAAGTACTTGTATTGATACTCAGGTAAATGGTAATCTAAATAGTAGGGTATGTAATACTTTAAATATGAGTTTCGAGTATATAGAAGGAGAATCAATACTTCTACTTATGGATGAGATGGGTATTTGGGCTTCTTCAGGATCGGCTTGTACTTCGGGATCGTTGGAATCTTCCCATGTACTTAGAGCTATGGGGGTTCCTTTTTCGATGTTACATGGCTCGATTAGATTTAGTTTAAGTAAATATAGCAATGAATCTGAGGTGGATTATTGCTTAGAAAAGATACCTGAAATTGTAAAAAGGTTAAGAAAATTATCTCCTTTTGTAAAGTAGGGGTAAGTTGTGTCGATAACTTTGTAGAAGGTTTGCTTAGATTTCAGGTAACTAAACGAATGAAGATTTTTGTGAATAAATCTTATTCGAAAATTTTTAAGGTTAGGTAGTATTATGCTAACAGA
>CACXFL010000016.1 GCA_902766925.1 uncultured bacterium
ATATAAATCCTCTTTTTTTGTAAATAAACCAAAATCTAAACTCATAGCTTTTTTTCCAGTAAAAATATACTTAAAGTTTTATTTTTATACTCCGATACTACAAGTGAAAGTATACAGAATATATGGCCAGGTGTACCGAACAACTTAAACTTAAAACATCCTAAAAAACCTTTTAAGTATAAGTTGAAATGAACCAAATAGCAACGAGAGTTATTTTAGATGTTTGATACTAACAAATTTAAAGCTCAGGTGAAAAAATGGATCAAAGATAATCCTGACGGGACTGTTGATGATATCATAAACTTTTGCGAGGAGCTTATTCCATCAAACCTGTATCAAACTCATAGTTGGCTGATAGATCAGACCGTAAACTGGTACAAATCTATACTAAACAGCAGATTATCTTACCTTGGTTCTTCAAAAGAACTTGATTAATCCCTTCATTTTTGTATTTCTAATATATAACTGTTGATTTATTTATGTTTTACCCCCATCATATTAATGAATGGTGGAATTGAAACATAATGGGTGTTTTTAATATGTTTATTTTTCTGTTCTCTTAAGAGGAAAAATTATGAGTTATCCAAAAAATTATATGTATTCTAAAGATCATGAATGGGTTGTTATTGAAGATGGAGTTGCTACTATTGGTATTACCGAATACGCTGTAGAACATCTAGGTGATATAGTTCATATAGAATTTCCTGAGATTGATGACACCTTATCTCAAGATTCTTCTTTTGGAACTATCGAGTCTACTAAAACAGTTGCAGATTGTTATATGCCTGTAGAAGGCAAGGTAACAGATGTTAACGAAGAACTTCTAAAAAACTTCGATACCTTAGCAGAAGATCCATATGACGAAGGTTGGTTAATAAAAGTAGAACCTACAAGTGAAAATACAGATCATTTGATGAACGCAGAAGAATACGAAGCTTATCTTGAAGATTTAGACGAATAAGTTTTTAGATCCTTTGGAATAAAAAATACGACTGGCTCTTCGAAGAATCAGTCGTATTTTTTATTCTATCTTAGGCTGTTGTTTTTTGATCATGATGACGAGATCCTTTTTTAAATTGAGCGGTGTAGAGTGCTTTATAAGCTCCGTTTTCAATTTGCAAAAGTTCTTCATGGGTTCCAGATTCTACTACCATACCTTGATTAATAACCACAATTTTGTCTGCATTTTGAACCGTAGATAATCTATGAGCTATAACAAATACCGTTTTATCTGCCATAAGATTATCTATAGCTTTTTGCACAATTGCTTCAGCTTTATTATCAAGAGCAGAAGTTGCTTCATCGAGAATTACAATAGGAGCATTCTTTAGAAAAGCTCTTGCAATAGCTAGTCTTTGTTTCTGACCACCGGAGAGAAGAATACCACGTTCTCCTATATAGGTATTTTCTTTTTCAGAAAGACCCTTAATAAAATCGTCTAGATAAGCAAGTTTTACAGCTCGCCAGAAATCTTCTTCCGAGGCAGCAGGGTTTCCTAAGAATATATTCTCCTTAATAGTTCCTGAGAATAAGAAATTATCTTGAAACACCACAGCCATATTCTGACGCAAAGATTTCATAGAGATATCTCTAATATCATGCCCATCTATAGTAATAGATCCAGATTTAATATCATAAAATCTAGGCAAAAGATTTACAATAGTAGTTTTTCCTCCACCTGAGTTTCCAACCAGTGCTATAGTTTCGCCAGCTTTAACATCTAAATTTATATTTTTAAGAACTGGGACGTTTGGAATATATTCAAAACAGACATCTTTAAATACAATATCAGAATGAACTCCTTTAAGTTCATATGCGTTTTCTTTATCCTTAATTTCAGGTTTTACACCTAATTTATTAAACACCCTATCTATTGCCATAAACGCATATTGAACCGCTGTAAAATTTTGTCCTAAGGTTTTTACTGGAGTATATAGAAGAATTAGTGCTGTAATAAAAGAGAAGAAGTTACCACTCGTAATTTGTTTAGTAAGAATAAGATGAGATCCATACCCAATAGCTAGGGCTATACCTATGGAGGTAATAACATGCATTACTGGGGATAACCATGCAGTTCTTTGAGTCATTTTTATAGTAAGTCCGAATATCTCCCCTAAAATTCCATCAAATTTTCTGAGTTGACCATCTGCTAGATTATAGGAAGTAATAGTTTTGTTTCCTGCAAACACCTCGTTATAAGCAGTCATTGCTGCTGATGCTGATGCTACAGATTTTTTCATAACATCTTCTATTCTTTTTCTAACCTTAGTCATTGGGAAAAGTGCACACCCTAGAACAAAAAGGGTTACAAGAGCTAACTGCCAGGAATTCCAAAAAAGTACCCCTATTAAAGAAATAGAGGTAAATACTCTTTGAGTAAAAATCTTGAGGTTATTAAGAAGTCCAGCACAAGCAGCATCTGCATCGTTATTAAATCCAAACAGGATATCTCCAGAATTTTTTCTATCAAAAAAAGAAGTCTCTAAACTAAGTAGTTTTTGAAACAGATGATGTTTAAGCTCGTTTGTAATCTTTCCCCCGACCCAAGCATTTAGATATGTAGCTAGATAGTTAAGAGTTCCTTGAAAGACTGTAAAAGCAACAATTGCTAGTGGTATATACCAAGGAGATTGCATACTTTTATCTACAAGTACAGAATCCGTATAGGGTTTCAGTGACATTGCTATCACTGCATCCAAAGATCCTATAGGAATACATAGAAGCATGGATACAAGAGCACGAAACCAATAAGGTTTAACATAAGGCCACATCCGTTTGTAGTTTACTACAAACACATTTTTTGTAACTAACTCTTTAACTACCGTACAAATCCCTATTTTTTGCTGATTAGTGGTCTTTGTATCTTTTTGCTCCCCAAATTTTGCCTGTGTTTTATCTTCTTTTTTTAAAGGATCCTTATCCACTTTATTTTTAGAAAATACAGTGGATAATTTCTTTATAATCTTACCCATTGATAATCTTTCCTATATAACCGATAGCTTCTTTTCTAGTATAAAAAAGCTTCAGCTAATCTTCTAAATTCAATAACAATAAAAAACAATAATACCTAAATTTCGGACTCTACCTAAATACAACCACTACTTCCCTTCTAACTCCACTACTAGCGTCTTCACCTACTACAACTATTATCCCACAACCGACTTTCATATTCACGTTTCACATCCTCTAGATCCACTACTTCTACTTCTACGAGTCCAATCAAATGAAGTCTTTATTTATTTTTGGAGACATAAAGAGGTTTTTTTACTAAAGTAAGTTTTTTTCTCTTTCCTCTTATATCTACCCACAAGGTATCTCCAACCTTAACATCAGCTACTACGGATAATCTTACCATACCTCCAGCTTGTTCTAAAGTAGGAAGATATGATCCACTGGTAATAACCCCTATTTTTTCCTCTATTCCATCTTTATATACATCCATACCGTGACGAGCTATCCCTCCTTCTACGGTAAAAGCATAGGTCTTTCTTTGTAGATTATTTCTTTCTGCATCTATTGCTGCCTTTCCTATATAATCTATAGAAGGATCTTTTTTTATAACCCACGAAATCCCTGCTTCTAGTGGAGAAACTGTCTCATCCATATCGTTTCCGTATAATAGAAAGCAGGATTCAAGTCTTAGGGTATCTCTGGCTCCTAGTCCTATAGGAGAAACTCCTGCTGAAAACAGAATGTTCCAAATATCTTTAATAATAGAGTTTGGACAAAACAACTCAAATCCTACCTCTCCTGTATAACCGGTACGAGCTATTAAAAATTTCTCACCATTAAATTTAAAATAATAATTATCTGAAAAATTCATCTCTTGTATTTTAGCTCTATCAGCTTCTCCTACAATCAAAGCAACCTTATCCCTACTGTTTGGTCCTTGAACTGCAAGTAATGAGTATCCAGTCTGTTTTTTAACTTCTACTGAAAAAGAACCA
>CACXFL010000017.1 GCA_902766925.1 uncultured bacterium
ACTAAAATTTTGTTAAATTAACTTGCTTTTTAATTATTACTATATAACATACTTATTATACAGCTGTGTTGTATATACAACAATTTTTACTGTGGACGCTTTTGGTTGTGATCACTAACCGAAGTTGACAGGCGAGAAAACGGTTGGATGCGAAAGTAAAGTATCGAGGGCACTCGTTAAACCAAAAGCTGGGACACAGTTATTACGGAGTATACTCTGTAGTAAGGGGTGCAGTCAATCACCCCACGATGTAACGCCACGGTAGGTAGCAATACCTATTGGGGTGAGAAGGTTGGAGGCAGTAATGTCGCTTGTACAGCTGGGCAGTTACAAGCCCTATCACCTTTAGGTGATGGGTAGTTGACTGAATTTATCAATGATTTCAAGTAGTATAGGCAGTGTAGATATCTTTAAGAAATAGGATAACATCATGATGCTGGTAGAACGGGACAGATTTTAGACTATACGGATGTGGCTCGGAACGTAGGTGTATCTGCTGGTAGTATAAAAAATTGGATATCGATTCTTAGAACATCAGGACTTATTTTTCTACTACAGCCTTATTATAAAAATGTAACTAAGCGTTTTACAAAAACTCCTAAACTATATTTTTTGGATACTGGACTTGCTTCCTATCTTGCTGGATGGACGACTAGTGAAGCACTGCGCTATGGCATATCATCTGGTAATTTTTTTGAGACCTTTGTAATAAGTGAAATCATAAAATCATATCGTCACAATCTTATAAATCCATCTATTTATTTTTTCAGAGATGAAAAGGATCATGAAATAGATTTACTTATTCAAAAAAATGGAACGTTTTATCCTATAGAGATAAACCAGCATTCTACTCCGAGTATAAAGGATATTTCAGCATTTAAAATATTTTCAAAAATAGAAAAGGTTGAGTATGGATGTGAAATATGTTTAACCCCAGAGCCACAATCTCTTTCGTCTCAGGCGAATGCTATTTCAATATGGAATATCTAATAGCTAAACTCAAAATAGTGGTATTATTTTTAATCATCTTCTAGTAGAGAGCTTATTTTAATTTTTTCTAGGAGAACATTTTTATGCTAGGTATAAAGAGCTAATAATAACTACCTAGAATTATTATGTAATATTTGTGCTAGCTAGATTTATAGTGATTTTTATAAGGTATGCTAATATGGTATAGAGGATAGATGGGAATAATTGATAGATAAAGGGTTTGAGAGAAAATATATGGGAAAAGATAAGGGTAGTGTTTTTACATCTTTATTTCGTTCTTTAAGAGAAGACTCCTTGTTTATATTTGAACATATGGGAATAGATGAGGGAGAAGGAGCTATAAAGTATATAGTGTCTAAATACCTTCATATATCCGGGGTGTATAGATTTTCGGGAACAGTTCAAGATAGATATGAGACAGCATTTGAATCTGAACAATTTGAAAGATTAGATTTTGGTTCTAAGATTGAAAAAATTATTAGGGATGTAGTAAAAAATATTGAAAAAAAAGAACTAAATAAAAACGGAGGAACAGTACTAGAAGAACATCAAATTACTAGTTTATCCTCTTTTTTATGTAAAGATACGAAGGAATTAGATTTTGGATACGGTCCAGTAGATGAGGGTGGGGATATCTATTACTATTATCTAAGAACTTCCAAGAACGGATATTTATTGTTTAGTGGTAAGAATAAATATGAGTATAGTTCGGAGGTTTTGGGATATTTAGCTGAGCAGTATCATATTTTTAAACTTCAACAAGATAAAATAGATATATCTCAGTCAATGCTATATATAGATGAAGTAACAGGAGTTTATAATACTAGATATCTTGATATGATACTTGATTCTGAAATTAAAAGATCTTTAAGATTTAAAGAAGAGTTTAGTTTACTATTTTTAGACTTAGATGAATTTAAAAAAGTAAATGATATCTATGGACATCTTACTGGAAGTAGTGTGTTGGTACAGGTAGCAACTTTGTTTAAAAGTACACTTAGACAAATAGATACCATTGTACGTTATGGAGGAGATGAGTTTGTAGTTCTTCTTTTAAATACTAACGAGAGTCAAGCTATGACTACAGCTGAAAGATTAAGATCTAAGGTAGAAGAGTCTATGTTTTATACTCATGATAATAAACATAAACTTCATCTTACTGTGTCTATAGGAATTGCTTCATTTCCTAAAGTAGATACTAAAGAAAAATTACTTAAAATTGCAGACGAAGCAATGTACATGAGTAAAAGGAGTGGAAAAAATCAGGTTATGATATGGCAGAATAATATTGTAGATTATAATTCAAGAATAGATCAAAATTTTATAAAGATAGAGGAATCTTCAAGGTAGAAGAAAAGTAAATATTAATAACATAAGGATATAAGAATGCAACAGATTAAAAAACTAAAACTACTGATAGTAGTAGCTATTCTGGTATTTGGATTTGGATTTGGTTCTAGTTTTTTAGAAGCAAGAAATAGTTTTTCTAGTGAGGTAGGATTTTCAGATATAGATCAAGTAGATGTATATCTTGTAACAGTAGAGCCTAGATATGAAGTTCATAGAATGTTTGGTCATACGTTGATTAGATTGGTAGATAACAGTCAGGGAATTGATATAGCTATTAATTGGGGTATTTTTGATTTTAATGAATCGGGTTTTTTATTTAAGTTTTTAAAGGGAGATTTATATTATTGGGTAGAAGCTTATAGTTTTAGATCTCAGATGAATTTTTGGAAACGAGATGGGTGTACTGTATGGCAGGATAGGTTAAATTTAACATCTAACCAAAAAAGACGTCTTGTAGATAGAATTCTAACTAACCTAAAAGAAGAAAATAAATATTTTAAATATTCATATTTTAGAAAAAACTGTGCTACTTATCCTAGAGATTATATAGATGAGGTTTTATTAGGATATGTTCAGAAAAAATATTCAGATAAAACAAATTTAACATATAGAAAAGATGCACTAACTAATCTATCTTTGAACCCTTTTACATATATGGGAGTAGATCTAATCTTTAATTCTAATACAGATAAACCTGTATCTATTTGGGAGAGAATGTATAAACCGGGGATACTAAGAGAAGGACTATTAAAACTTAATAGTATGGATGATAGTGGAAATTTAACTCAAGATCTTCTACTATTAGATTCCAAACTTCTAACAGAATCAGATCCAGCTATAACTTCTCGGTTTAACGGATATGATCTTTTCTCTTTGATGTGTATACTAATATTTTTGATAAGTTTCTATTACTATAGAAGAGCGAAACAGAACAACCCTACCTATATGTTGTTAATAGGGATTTATACTCTATTTTCAACCTTTGCAGGATTGATCCTAGTATTTTTCTGGACTATGACTAATCAGATAGATTGTGTTGCAAATTTTAATCTGTTTATGTTTTGGCCAGTGGATATAGGAGCCTTGTTTGTAATTTGGTGGTTATCTAGAATAAAAAGGGGATCTATGTTGTTTAGATACTACTGTATTTTAAGGATTCTTTTATGTATAGGTGGAATCTTGGGGTATTTGGTATCTTTTATAGAGCAGGATATATCAAGGATTATATTGTATCTAGCTCCTATTCATATTTTAGTATACGTACTTATGTTAAATTTTGAATTAAATATGAGAAAGTTATCTTCTAGTAAATAGGTTATATTTTATCCATAAAACCAAGCTAGATATCACCTATAACTTAGGATATAATTTAGTAGATAGGTTCTTAAGATAAGGGGTAATTATGGCTATTAGAAAAACTAGCTTGGATAATGTTTCTAAGAAGAATAAAAAAGCTAAAAAATCATCAGATTCATATTATGAATCTGATGATAATGATGAATATGATGATTATACTGATAGTGAAGATAGTGAAGAAGATGAGGATGATGAGCCTCAATGGAAGATAGATAAGACTAAGAAAAAGACAAAAAGTAAATCTTCTTTTTTGTCTAAAGAGGATGAGTATAATCAGATGATGGCAACAGAGGATTCATTGTCTGATTTTTTAAGAATAATAGAGTTAGAAAAAGAAGATTTATACGATTATATATTCAGAATGACTGGTAGATGTGATGATACGTCTAAGATAGTTAAAGAGACTGCATCTGCGATGCAGTCTAATTATAAGAAGTTAAAAACATATCTAGATTTTAAAATAACATTGTATTCTACTGCTAGAAATTTTGCAGCAGATGATTGGAATAGTTTAACTGAAAAGTTAGAAAATCCTGGATATGCTGAACTAAATGTAGGAGCTCTTCCTAGATCTAAACAAAGGGTTAGATTGATTGAAAAAACTTTTCAATCAATTGATAAGAGTTGGATAAAAGAAGCTTTGCTTCTTCGCTACAGGTATATGTTTTCTCCTTCTGAAGCTGCTACCATTATGTCCTCATCTGTAACCACGGTAAAATCTTTTGAAGAAGCAGGACTTAAATTTATAGCTTCTAATACTAAGATGAGTTCAGAAGAAATTAAACAGATTATTCCTCAATTTCCTGAGTATTCTTTTATATCTACTGGCTCTATGACTACTAAAGCTTTAAGTCAGGTTATGGGGTCTATCAAAAAAGATTCAAATTATAACAGAGGTTTTTGGTTTACTCTTCTTCGAGTTATGGTTCTTGTTGCAATAGGAGCTGGAATTTACTATCTATACGATAATTATTTAAGGTATGTGATAGAAAGATTTTAGTTTAATAGAATAGTTAAGAAGGTATTGGGGAGAGGCTGAAAACTTGAGTGATGAACCTAAAGATGTGTTAATGAAAGATTTATTTACAAAAAAATATAGTTATTTTTTTGTAAATAAACATCAAAAAGATCCTTGTTTATATTTAGTTAATAATTTAACAGGAAGGGCTTGTTTGTTTGATTTAGGAGAGATTCACTCTCTTTCTGGTAGAAACTTACTTAAGGTAGATACAGTATTTATCTCTCATACTCATATGGATCATTTTATTGGATTTGATGATCTACTTCGTATTAATATACCTTCTTTTAAGTTAAAAACCCTTGTAGGTCCCAAAGGAATTGCTGATCAGGTTTATCATAGAATCGCTTCATATAGTTGGAATCTGTTGGAGAAAGATCAGGTTCAGTTTTTAGTAAAAGAGATTACCAGTAACGAAGTTAAAACTTTTCTTCTTTCCAACACCACTGGATTTATCCCTCAACCTGTTAACGCTAGTAAAGATATTTCATCCGGCTTATCCTATCCTGTTTTAAGTTTAGATAACCAGGATGAGATCTATGCTGTTATTTTAGATCATGGGATAGATAGTATAGGTTATTTATATAAAACAGCTTCTAAATTTAAAGTGGATACCTCTAAGTTAGAAAGTCTAGGAGCTAGTCAAGGAAAATGGATCGGGGAGTTAATATCAAAGGTTGAATCAGCTCAATTTGAAGATTATATCAATGTAGAATTAAAAGATGGAACTTATTCTCGAATGAAAGTAGAGACTTTGTATCATAGGATACTAGAGGTTATTCCTCCAAGATCTTTTGGATATATTACCGATTTTTATTTTTCAGAATCTAATTTAAAAAAACTTAAATCTTTGTTTTATGGAGTAGATCTATTATTTTCAGAATCTACTTTTATGGATGAAGATTATAAAAAAGCACGTCTTAAAAAACATCTTACTACAAGACAAGCAGCCCTGATTGGATCAGCTCTTAAAGTAGATAAGATGAATATCTTTCATTTTTCCCGTTCTTATCCTGATGAGAAGATGGTTGAAACTGAGTTTAATCAGTTTTTTGATAGATTTAAAACCCTAGATTCATCCAGGTTAGATCATCTTATTCAAGAAGAACTTCAAAGAATAAAAGAATAATCAGAGATACTCGTTTATTAAACTAGAAGACCTCCTTTAGAACCAGTAGGTATAGGAGAGTTTCGTTTAATTTGGAGTTACACTCCAAATTAAACGAAACATAGGGATATTGATAAAAGAGGTAGAGTAGGAGCTAATAACAAAAATTATTAAATAATTTTAAAAGGTTAATAATCTTTTATATCTAGATTGTAAAATAAGACTTTGACCAGATTCAATTAAATCATCCCATGTAATTTAAACAGGAGATTTTGAATCCAAGCTCCAAATCCTAGATGAAGAAATGCTCCCAGAGCTAAAAAAGGTCCGTAAGGAATAGCTGTTTTCATTCCTTCTTTCTTTTTAGCTACAATGATAAAGATAATTCCTATGATAGCTCCTATAATAGATCCAAGCATTATAGTAGGAAGAATAGATTCGGATCCAAGCCATCCACCAATTCCAGCAAGAAGTTTAACATCTCCAAATCCTAATCCTATTTCTTTTCTTATTATGTAATATAACCATGCTATGATAAATAAACTTCCTCCACCTATAAGAACTCCTAGAAGAGAAGATTTCCAACTAAGATCTGGATGCATAAGAATAACCAGAGGAGTAGTTAGAATAAGACCTATACTAAGTACATCAGGTATTATCATATGTCTTATATCTATAACGGTAGCAACTATAAGAACTGAACAAAATACAAAGGAGTGAGTAAAACGTGCTAGATTTAAAAAATCTATCTGGGAAGTATCATTAAGGTTATATATAAATGGGGTTTTCCAGTATAGAAATACAAATATAATAGCTGTTAAAAATTCTACTATAGGATATTGGATTGATAAAGGACGTGAACAACATTTGGTTTTTCCCCGAAGGATAAAGTAAGAAAGAATAGGGATGTTAAGATAGAAAGGAATTTTTTCTCCACAGTACCTACAACAAGATCTACTGTTTTTAAAGAAAGTTTTTTCAGGTATTCTAAATATACAAACATTTAAAAAACTTCCTATTATAGATCCTAGAATAAAGATAAACCAACTTATCCAAGAAGTAAGTATTGGATATATATGATAATAATAAAAACTCATAGATACCTCGTATGTTTATTAATATATAAAGGGGGTAATATTCCCTTCTATCTTTAAACTATTCTATCAGTTTATCAGAGATATCTGGTATTGAAAATAAATACATAAAAAAACTGGAAGAAGTTTTTGAATAAAATCAACGATTTTTGGAATAGATCTTGAAAGATAAAAAATAGTAGGTGAGGGGGTGTTGACAAGGAAAGAATCGGACTTATATTTGGGATGTAAGTTGAGTTGAAAATGGTTGTTATGGTTGATGGATGTTGATGGAATTAGGTTAGTTTAATAAGGTTTAGATATATAACGCGTTAGATATCAGAAATAGTTAATAATTGACGTTCAAGATGAGCTTGAATTGTTTTAAAGGAGGTATTTATGCGTGGTAGTTTAGATCTATATAGAAATCAAAATAGAGTTTCTCCATTTAAATTTTTTAATAGTATTTTTCCTGAAGATTTTTCAGATCTGTTTTTTGATAAAGAACTAAAAAACAATTATCCTCTAGCTTGTGATACTATAGAAACAGAAAAATCATATATATATAAGATGGATATTCCTGGAGTTAATAAAGAGGATATTTCCTTATCAATTAACCATGATGTGCTAGAAGTAACTGCTCAAAGATCTCAAGAAGAAGAAGTTAAAGATAAAAAAGGAGTAAGAAGAACTGAAAGGTATTATGGATCGTTCTATAGAGCAATTCCTCTTCCTCAAGATACAAAACAAGAAGTAGATGCAACTTATAAGAATGGGGTACTTACTTTGATTGTAGCTAAGGAAGAAGAATCGAAGAAGAATAAAAAGATTGAAATTAAAGGTTAATAGATAAAAGAAGTCTTTAGTATCAATATGGGATTTGTAACTTAGCATCAATAAGTTAACGTAGTAGAAAGAAAAGAGTCCTACAAGGTTTGAGATTTTTGTAGGACTCTTTTTTTATTTAAATTTTTATTTCTGACAAAGTATCTTTTATTTTGCTCTGTGAGTAGAGACACATTCTTTTTTTTCAGAAGTGAGCCAGGTGTTTCTATATGAACATTTAAATATTCTATGGTTATTACTTAATTCCCAATTTAATAAACCTGAAGATGTAGGAGCGATGGATGAGCATACCCCATAAAATTCAGATAACTTATTTCCCTTAGACATCGAATCAGATAGTTCACCACATACTTTCTTACAGGTTGTGCCAATATCACTGGTATAACTACTGATTTTTGAAGCATCAATATTATTTGTTCTAAAAGCTCTACAATGGTATTGATGTGTATTTACAACACCTCCTACGGCTATGAGAGTACCATTAGCAATCGATGATAATGTTTTATTGGTAGTTACTGGAGTATTAGGAGTATTTGGAGTAGGATCTGTGTTATCTTTATTTATTACTCCTGTAATTTTTGCATTTACTTTTTCAGTAGTAATTTTTGCTTCTATTTCTTTACTTCCTTCTTGTGGTCCTCCTTTACATTCGTCTTGACCAAGGTTTATTATTACATCAATGGATTCTCCTTCTGCTTGTTCTACATCCTTACTTCCTTTATACCAACACGTTTCAGCTGAAGAGGTATCAGTACCTTTTTTCCAAACTGTAAGGGTAAAAGTATAAGGAAAACAAGTTTTATCTAATTCTAATTGAGTTTCTCCACTTTGAGAGGCTTCTTCAGTACGGGAACAATTCTCTTTATTTGATTTAGCATCTAACACGGTTTTTTCAACATCACTAATAATTTCATCTGGTAGGCCTACATTAATAGTTGATACTTCGGAAGTATTTTGAGGTGCTTTTAAACAAGAAACCATAATTCCTAAAGAAAGAATCATAAAACCACATAATACAATTATTTTTCTCATAACATGAATCTCCCAATTTAATAAAGTTAATAACAAGATTATTATATCTTAACTTCATATTGTAATAAAACTTAATTAAAACTTATGGAGTAATTTTAATTATCCTTTTGGTGAAAATAAACCTGATGAAGTCGCTTTCTTACAGAAAATTATACTTTCACTACCTATCTGCCATTTTGATATGTCAGATGGAGCATTTTGGTAAGAACTTACAATCCAAAAATAACCACTTGAATTTTGATACGAGAAGGTAGAATTATTTCTTACTTGATTATATCCAGCATTACAAAAAGAATCCAAATCCTTTTTAAAATTAGCATCAACATATTCTGAATTCAATTTTTCACGGTTTATATCAGAGTTTTTAAATGTTTTAGCATATATTGATCCGTTTGTTTGAATATTAGAAAGAATTGTTGGATTAGTGGTATATAATACAGTTTTGAATGAAACAGTACTATAATCTGAAGGTGAAGAAGGAGAAGTAGGTTTTTGGTTTCGATTTTGATTACTAGGACCTGATTCCTCAAGTACACTAGCAAATACTTTTATATCTATTTGTTGAGGAGCACTAGGGTAGTTAGGATTAATATTAACTTGTTTAAGAGTGATAGGTAGAGTTAGTACATTATCTTGAGGAATTTGTGTTTTTTTAGTAATAGAGCCTTCATACCAGACATTATCATTACTTGCATATACATCACTAGCCCATAATCTAACCTTAAATAAATTATAAGGGAAACATTCTCTCTGTAAAACTACACTAGTATCTAGATTTTTTATATCAATCTGAGTACCTATAACACAAGGATCACTAGCATTTGTATTAATAGAACTTGATTTAGTAGCGTAGAAAGTAGCTGTGCCGACGTTATTTTTGACATCATCTGGTACAGACATATATACACTAGAAGTTTCAGAGGCAGGCGGAGTTGGTTTTAAACAAGAACAAAATAAGTACACAGAACAGATTAAAAATCCAAATAGAATTATTATTTTTTTCATAGGTATTCTCCATAGGTGAATAAAAGATTATACACTATATATGATAAACTAATCTAAGAGTGAAAACTATTATTTGAAGGACCAATATACCAGAACTATACAAGATGTATTAATTTATGGAATATGTGAAGATTAATAACAGATTGTAAATAAAATAAAAAAATAGATAATCAAATATAATTACAACATCATAGTATTGTAAAATTAAGAACATGGATAAGAAAAAAATAAGGTAGAAATCTCATAAGAAAATTTCTACCTTTCGGAGGAGTTTTTATGAAAAAAAGTATTATTTAATCTTTAGAGTAGTTGAGCTGCAATAGTAGCAAGTTCACTTCTTTCTCCACGTTGCAAAGAGATATGAGCTGCAATTTTTTCTTTTTTAAATCTTTTTAGAACATATGATAAACCGTTATTTTGAGAATCTAGGTATGGATTATCAATCTGATTAGGATCTCCAGTAAATACAACCTTGGTGTTTTCTCCAGCACGAGTAAGAATAGTTTTAATTTCATGTACAGTTAGGTTTTGAGCTTCATCTACTATAAAGAACTGATTTGGTAAGGATCTACCTCTAATATAAGTTAGAGGTTCTACTGCAAGCATTCCTTGATCAATAAGTTCTTGATAACTTTTACTCATACGTTTATGTCTAGATACTACACCACCACTTAATAGAAGCTCTAAGTTATCAAAAATAGGTTGCATCCAAGGATTTAATTTTTCTTCTAGATCCCCTGGTAAGAACCCTAAATCTTTTCCAAGAGGGAATATAGGACGAGAAACTAAAAGTTTATGGTATTCATCCTCATCTGTAACTTTTGAAAGTCCTGCTGCTATTGCTAGAAGTGTTTTCCCGGTACCTGCTTGACCAGATAGAGTTATAAGTTTTATATCATCGTCTAGGAGTGCTTCTAGTGCAAAGGTTTGTTCCAAGTTTCTTGGATAGATTCCCCATACCCCTTCAGCTTGGGTACTAATACCTCTGACTATTTTATCTGTAGCATCATATATCCCATATACAAATTGAGAACTATTAGAAGCATCTTTTAATACTATAAATTCATTTGGATTTATAGTGACCTCAGGATTTAACTCTTCAATAGATATCTCTTGTCTTTTATAGAAGTTATTAATAACTGTAGAAGATACATCAATATTTACAATACCAGTATAGGAGATATCCTGAATAGCAATTTTATCTGCTTCAAAATCTTGAGCCTCGATTCCTAGAGCATCTGCTTTAATTCTTAGATTTGTATCCTTAGTAACAATGATAATTCTAGTATCTTTCTTTTGAGATTGTAGATTAAGTCCTACAGCCAGAATATGATTATCAGTATTATCATCTAAAATTCCAGGAAGACGAGAGGTGTTATGTCCAAGACTAACAAAGAGTTTTCCGGAATCAGCTCTATCATCAAATAGTTTAATTCCAGTAGAGAGAGCCCCCTTTTCTCTTAGTTTATCCAGAATTCTAGATATCTCTCTTGCGTTTCTTCCAATTTCACTAAGATCTTTTTTAAATCTATCGATTTCTTCTATAACAGAGATGGGGATTATAATATCGTTATCATCGAATTTATAACAACAATTAGGATCACTTAGAAGAACGTTAGCATCTAGGATAAAAATTTTTTTCATAGTTGGTGCTCCATATGAAAATGAATTATTACGATATTAAAGATATTAGGACGTTATCTATATTTTACATGAGTTGGCTTTATTACTCTAGTGATAATTTTTTAGAAGGAAAGAAGATAGTTTGTGAAGGGTAGGGAATATTTATTATTATGTTTTAAATAATATATTTAGGATAAATATATTAGAGTGGATCATGATCTATGGTGTAGAGGGATAATAGAAGATAACAGATTAGAAATTATTATGATAAATCATCTTTATTGTTTTTTTATCAACCGATAATTTAAGGGGTATTTATTTATATTTTTCATACGAAAAGTTATAATTAAGATAGTAAGTTAATTGTTATCTTCTTATTTGATATCTAGATTTTAATAATTTTTGTTTGTACCTATTCCGATCCAAATTTTTTTAGGAAGGAAAATCTTTATGAGAAAAATAGGATGGCTTATTTCTATATGGATATGTTGTTTATTGCTCTGTATCATATCTTGTTTAAAACAACCAACTAACAAACTCCAATCTATGACTTCCCTACAGGTAGGAGTTCCTGATGAGCTTCAAGGTCAGGTAAGCTCACTGAGATTAGAATCGGTATCTGATAAGGGAGGAGAATGTAACTTAGAAGATACTACAGGTAATGAAGATACAGATATATCAAGTATAGATCTTAGAATTGATTGCTTTCCTTATACTTTTACTTTAACTCTATGGAAAGATAATAATACAAGTGAAACTGATTATTGGTATAGAGGGTCTAAGCTTGTTAGTAGTAGTGAAGCAAGTAGTGCGGGAGTAGATGGACTTGATATTCAGATACCTCTTTCATTAAATCCAAAGTATCAAGATGGTAACTATTCACCAGATATTACCGCTGAATCTACAACAAGACAAGATAGTTCATCTCTTTCTAGTCACAGTAGTTACACTAAAGGAATCAATTCCTGGCTTCTTGGATGTGTTTATATTCAAAAAGTTAGTTCAAACAATTATTATACTTGTTCTTCAGTTGTATGGTACGATTCTTCAAGAGTTTCTTGTAAAAAAAGTACTACTAGTAAATGTAAGAAGTTCTCAGAGTTAAACCTGTCTAATAAAAGTGGTAATTTATTTATAAAAGAGGAGAGTAGCTCATCCTGGCAGGTTTGTGATTATATTCTATCTGATGCTGGAACAAGATATTATTGCTATATGGAATAACTTAGTTATAAAGTTAATATAAGATAAGAAATATAATACAACGGGGTCTATCTTTAATTAAGATAGATCCCGTTGTATTTTAAGATTTAGTACATAACTCTAGTTATAATTTTTTTAGAATAGGGGAGTTTTTGAATAATTAAACTTTGAGAGTTCATTTTATTTTCGCTTTCATCCTTTATATAATCTTTATTGTAGTTAATATACTCGAGTACTAATCCAGTCGCAGGAGCTGTAGCAGAAGCTCGGGTTCTATCCCTATATTCTAAAATATCTTTTATATAACCAGGTTTTATTTTATGAGTAGCAACATCAAATAGGGTTCCTACAATGGAACGAATCATCTGTTTTAAAAAACCAGATCCTAAAAACCACAGTTCATATCTATGAGATTCATTTAAATCTTCAACTAAAGCTATTTCATAGATAGTTCTGGTAAAATCTTTTACACAAGAATCTGAAGCACAAAAAGATTTAAAATTAGCTGCGCCAACAAGATAAACTAGAGCTTGAGATAATGCTATAAGATCAAAATTATCTTTACTGTAACGTAAAGGAAGAACTCCTTTCTGTAGGGGGAGTTTATCTTTAGCTAAACAAAAAGAATAAGAGTATATTTTAGATTTAACATCATAGATAGGATGAAACCTGGGATCTACCTCGGATACCTCTAGTATCAAGATACTATCAGGTAACAGAGCGTTTAAGGATCTTTTTAATTTAAATGTATCTATTTTTTTTGATAGTCGAAAGGAAGCTACCTGCATTCGAGCTGATACTCCACTATCAGTTCTACTAGCTCCTAGAATAGATACCTGGGTTGAAAAAATCTTAGCTAGTACTCGTTCAATCTCTTCTTGTACACTTCTACCATTTGGTTGGCGTTGCCAACCATGAAACACTCCACCATCATAACAGATATCTAACCTGTATGTGTATTTATTGAAGCTATCTGGTTGTTGCCTGGATTCTACCATGATTTATATAATTAATTAAAATTGAATTAATTTAAAGAGTTTCAAAAGTCAAAGCTACACCGAAGATCTTTCTATCATAATCCACTTCTTTACTATGATTTAAAGTTCTAGTCCATTCCATATAAGGGGATATATAAATGGATTTAACATTTATCACATATAAAGTGTTTGAAGTTCTTTGATCTAAAAAACTAATAAGAATCCAAGGACTAATTCCATAAACTAAAGAAGTTAATCTTACTTTATCAACATAGGCATCTTCATCTCCAGAGGAACGTTGTTCTTGACCATATAGGTATTCAACACCAAACCAACCTCTAAAGGTTATAAGTTTTTTAGGTATAAAGTAAAATTTATCAAAAAAAGGAGTAATCCCTATACTTAAATTTGCTTGCATAGGAAAAAGTGGTCGAGTTAGTTTGGTGGAATTATCTTTTATGTATTCATCCTTAGATAAAGAAGGATTACCTCTATCCTTGTAAAATCCTAGTTTAACTCCTCCACCAAGACTAAAATATTTTCTAAAATAATTATAATTTACTCCAAGAAATCCCCCCCATTGAGGAGTTGGATAGAATATAGATTGTTTTTTATTTTGGTATTTGGTTCTCATCATCCCAAAGTACATATCCATATGTCCATATACTGCTTGAAAAGCTTCTTCTTTTTTAGAACTTTCGGAAGAATCCACAGTAGTAACTGATGAGGTAGAAGTAGTTGCCTTATCATCTGTTCCGTATAGGGCTGTCGTAACTAGTCCAGTACAAATAAAACTGATAAATAAGGCAGAAAAACTTCTTAACATTTTATACATCTTAAATTCCTTATGAACAAAATAATTTTAGTATCTGAACTGCATTAGTTGCAGCACCTTTTTTCAGATTATCTGCTACGTTCCAATAACTAACCCATTGAGATCTTTCTTCTCCAAGAGGTAATCTTACTCTTGATACAAACACTTCCTCTCTTCTGTATGCATCAATACAGGTTGGAAGATCTTCATAAGTATCTTGATCTTTTAGGATAACCCCCTTTGCAGAACGCAGTGCTTGTAGTACTTCAGATCTAGATACCTTTTTCTTCAATTTTACAGTGATTGTTTCTCCATGACAACAAAAAACAGGTACTCTTACTGTAGAAGCAAGAACCTCTACATCAGGAAGTTCCATTATTTTTCTAGTTTCTTTAAGCATCTTTTCTTCCTCAAAACAATGTCCAGTATCATCTAAGGTGTCTATTGCTGGAATAAGATTAGAAACAATTCTTTTAGCATAGGTAGAAGGTTTAATATCAGCTAGAGGAATATTTTGAAGTTTAAGTTCATTCATTTCTCTATCAAGTTCTACAATACCTTTTTGTCCAGATCCTGAAACAGATTGATAGGTAGAAGCTATTACAAGATCAAGTCCAAAAGCATCTGATAGAGGTTTTAGAGTTACCACCATTTGAATAGTAGTACAGTTAGGATTAGAGATAATACCTTGGTTGAAATTTTTAAGAACATGTGCATTTATTTCAGGAACTACCAAAGGTACATCTTGTTCCATTCTCCAAGCACTACTATTATCTATTACAATACATCCAAGATCTGCAATTTGTCTGGAGTTCTGTCTTGAAAAAGTTCCCCCAGCACTCATAACAATATATTTAATGTTATTTTTCTTTAAAATATCCAAACTAAACTCTTCTACAATTACTGGAGAGTTTCTAAACATCAAAGTTTTTCCACGAGATCTTGCAGAAGCAAGAGGTAAAATTTCAGTAACTTGTGGAACTCCTGCAAGCTCTTCAACCATATATCTTCCTACAGCGCCGGTAGCTCCTATAACAGCAACTTTCATAATCCATCCTTTAATTAGTTATGAGGTTATACACTATTAGTTATTTTCAGTTTCTTTAGAACTTTTATCTTCATCTTCTTCAGGAGTAGGTACAAATATTTCTTCATCAGCTACAGGTTTTTTCCATCCAAGCATCCAATCTACAAGAGCACTAAGAGCATATAGGGTAACAAAGATAAATCCAAATTCTCCAGGAGCATAAAAGAGTGCTATTAAGATTATTACAGCTAATACCAATGCTTTAAAAGGTTTTAATAATCTAAAATGGAATGTCTTATGAGAACGATATCTGAAACTACTTACCATCATTAAAGCAGAAAAAACTACTAAAAATAAGGTAACATACATTTTAACAGGAGAAGATCCTAGATAATTAAAAATCATATCAAACCAGTTTGAACTATCAGATGAATCTGCATTTTTAGTAGCTATAACAAAGGTAGCAACAGTTAAAGCAGCCATAGGAATAGGAAGTCCTGTAAAATCACCACTTGCTTTACCAATAGCACTTTGCACGTTGAATCTAGCAAGTCTTAGTGCTCCACAAGCTACAAAGAAAAAGCATATCATAATTCCAAGTCGGCCAAGATCTTGCAGAGAAAAAAGATAGGCCAGGAGGGCTGGGGCTATACCAAAGGAAGAAAGATCACACAGTGAATCATATTGAACTCCAAATTCACTGTTTCCTTTAGTAAGACGAGCTACTCTTCCATCCAAAATATCGCATATTGCAGCAAAGATTATACAATAACTTGCATATACAAATTCTCCCTGTAGAGCTCTATATATACATAAAAATCCAAACAATAGATTTCCGCTGGTAATCAAGTTAGGAACAACATAAATAGCACCACCAAGTCTTTTTGAAACGTTCATACAATCTCCAATTAGATATCTAAATTAATTTCCAAATATAGAAGGTTCTCTATAATAAGTTGGTTGAACTAACTTCGAAGAACCTACTTCAGTTACAGGATACTTACAGAATGCTTCAAATATCATATGATGCAAAGAAGTAGTATCCTGCTTTAATATATGTACTTCGGGGAATTTAATATCAAATTCCTTCCAAGTTCCAATACTTACCGTAGTGTAATTTGGATCAAGGATTCTATTTTGAATCTTTTTTAGATCTTGTTCCAGAGTTAAATTAAAATTTAAGATAGTTCCGTCAAGATTTATAAATCCTTGAGTTTTTGTAGATCCAACTACTAAAACTACTTTTTCATATATGGATTGAAGTTTTTGATATAGTAGACCAAAAGAACTTGCTCCAACTAGATTAACTCCAGGTAGAGATCTAACGAGTCCATAACAAAAAGCAAGACCTATTTTAATTCCAGTAAAAGATCCTGGACCAGTAGACACTAAAATAGTGGAGATATCTTGTGTGGAACAATTGTAGTAAGAGAGGCCTTCTTTTAACATAGAGGCAAGTTGCATACTCGAAGATCTTGAATCTTTGATAGATTTAATCCATCCGGGGATCTTGGAACTTTCTTCCGAGATTCCTAAAAAACCACCTTGAATGGAAGTATCTACTACAATTTTGTACATTTTATCCTCATTATAGTCTAGGTATTTTAAACACCAACTCCATTAGATATAGATAATAAAATAGTAGAGGAAAAACAACTACTGAATACTATAAAAGGTTTATGAGATTTGAACTGTTGCAAAATTTAGTTGCATAAGAGAACTATTTATTTTTGCACTATTTTTCCCTATATGGTAGGAATAGCTTAGTATGGTATCCAGGTATATAGGTATAAACAAGAAAATGTAAAAGGAGTATCAAATGATAAAACTTAAGATACATCCAGGATGTACCCCTAAATATATGAGTAAACTATCAAGTGCTTGTGATGTTGTCTCTAGAGTAGATATGGATATTGAGGCAGGCTCTGTTGGAAAAGTTCCTACGGGGGTGTGGATTGAGGATTTAACTCAAGATGGAAAACTATTTGAAATTCAAATTAGAGCTAGATCAGGTCTATCTTTAAAAAAGATATCCTTAGCAAATGGAGTTGGAACTATAGATGCAGATTTTAAAGATGAGATCTGTGTACTGTTAAAAAACGATTCTGATTGTACCTTTCATATTAAAGCTCAAGATCGTATAGCTCAGATGGTTCTTTCCGAGGTAATACGTTTTGATTTTCTTCCTGTAGGAGAGCAAAGATCAGGAGGTTTTGGATCCACTGGGATTTCAAACAAATAGTAACTTACCTTAAATTCTTTCTTTTTTCGGTAACACTTATCACAAGCGCAATTCGTCGCGCGTTAAAGATATCTAGTTGATATTATAGGGTATTTATAAAAATATAGAACTTTTCCTCCATTCCAACCGATAGGAGAAGTACCTACGGAGGATTTAGTATGCAAATATCTTATAAACCATTTATCGGATGTATGATTTCAATTGTGGTTATCTTTACCATATCTTGTAAGCAAGTAAATAGTGATTCTTCACTTAAAACTCTAGATGAGTTTACTGGTATGTCTACAGGTACGAACCATTGTCATGGTGGTAAAACGGTTAGTTCTGTTGCTAAAAGTCGTTTTATCAACAACTCCAGTGAAAATTTATGGAATTCTGTACAAAAAGCCTTAACAGCTGTACCTGAAGAAATACAAAAAGTATTTTTTGGTGCTGGAGGTAAAATAGTAGTAGATAACGCAAGAGCTCAAGCAGTATGTGAATCTGCTGTAAACGGTCAAGAAGTAGTACAAAAGATATATGCTGGATCTACTTCAAGTCTTTATGCATGTTGGGCATTTGAATCTAAGAATAGTTCTAAACCTGTTATATATCTTCAAGCACACAAGGATGTAATCGAACATTCTTTACTGAGAGTATTTGCTTACTTTTATTCACAAGCTGTTATTCCAGTAGCAGAAAGATCACAAAAATTATATAGCGTAGCTCAGAATTTTGATAGTTTATCGAAGGAGTTAAAATCAGCATTTTTGTTGGATCTTGAAAATCTAGCAAAAAACGGTAAAATTGATTCTTCAAGATATGAAGATATTAAAGCTCTTCCTCAAGATACACTAAAACAATATATTTTTGCTGAAAGTTTTGATTCTTTCCACTGTAATGAAAAAACTCAAAAGTCAATGAGAAAAAACTTCCCTAACACTTTTGCAGCATTTAATAGTTCAGCTAATTAGTTATTTGTAGATTAAAATTACAGCTAAATAAAAAAGAAAAAGAGTCCAAAACCAGATCCTTTGGACTCTTTTTCTTTAGTATTTTCTGATATAGGTTAAGCACTTTTTACTATTATATCTAGAATAATATTTGCTGCTTCTGAAATCTTACGGTTGATCTCAAGCATATGCTTGTAGATTTCTCTCATTTTAAACATGTATTTAATATCTTCAGATTCAGCTAGTTCTTTTAATGCAGTGTAATATAGAATAGAGCCATCATCTACAATATCTTTAGCACTGATACATCGCTCAATTGAGATAGAAGGATGTTCTTTTAGTAGACTGATAGCAATATCAATTTGTTTAACTCCATCTCTTATAATTAGTCCCATATTTTCCAGGTGTTCATTAGGTTCTAGAGAGTAGATGTTAAATTCTTCTACTGCTGATTTAGCTAGATCTATAAAATCATCAACTACCCTTGATAGACCAAATAGATCCTGACGTTCAATAGGAGTGATAAAAGTTTTATTTATATCATCAATCAACAATCTACGGATCTCATCAGCTTCATGTTCTATATCTGATATTATCTGCTCTGTTGAAGATCTTTCTCTATGCATATAATCACTGAAAGCTTCAATTCCTTTTAAGGTAACCTTAGATTGGGATTCAAGCATCTTATAGAAATCTTTTTCTTTAGGAAATAACCAACTCCAAAAACTCATAAAATCTCCTCTAAAGTATAAAATACTTCATCACAGAGGCTATAACAGCTGAGATAACTATGGTAGCAGGTAGTGTTATAAGCCAGGTTTTTAATATATTTTTAGCAACATTCCATTTTACACTATGCACTTGATATCCTGCTCCAGTACCCATGATAGTAGATCCAACCACATGGGAGGTACTTACAGGAAATCCAAAGATTGATGATATTTGAATAATAAGTCCTGAGGTAAGTTGAGAGTTAAAAGAATGCAATGGAAGAAGTCTATAGATTTGTTGTCCTACTGTTTTAATAACCTTCCATCCTCCTAGGGATATACCAAGAGATATTGCAAGTCCACATGAAAAAACTACCCAAGGTTCAATACTAAACGAAGATCCTGGAACACTACTAGCTGTGACAATAGTAATAATACCCATTGTTTTTTGAGCATCGTTAGATCCATGACTGGAAGATAGGAAGAACAGTGTTAAAACCTGGATCTTTTTTAATACTTCATTTACACTTGGAGAACGAGATCTAAGACAAGCAAGAGTAAATTTCATACATATATAACCAGATACTATACCTATTATAGGAGTTAAAAATAGGGGAAGTATTACTAAAAATAGTATAGATTTCCATAGTACCTGAGTTATTCCACAACACACTATACAAGCTCCTACCATACCACCTATCAGAGCGTGAGATGAGCTTGCAGGAAGTGCACACCACCAGTTAACCATATTCCAGGTAATACCAGCAAGAAGTGCTGAAAACAGTATTATTCTAAGATTTTGAGTATCGATTCCAGATACGTTTATAATTCCTTGACCTATAGTTAAAGCTACTGCGGTACCAAAAGTAACTGCGCCTATAAATTCTCCTATACAAGCAAAGACTAAAGCTTGTTTAGGAGTTAGAGTTCTTGAAGTTACAATAGTAGCTATGATATTACTTCCATCTTGAAAACCGTTGATACCAGTAAAAAGATAGGCAGTAATAATAATAACTATCTGAAATGTAGAAAGATCTAACATTTAACTTTCACTTTTTAATAAAATTAGAGTTACTAAAAATATATATCTGTATCCTTCATTATAAAAATATCGGTTTTTATTACAATAATTAAAGATCATCTTTTTTCTAAAATATAAAAAAAGAAGTAACTTTACTGTTATATCAATATGATAAAGAAAAATACTTTTAAGTTAATATGGTTAAAGAATTACTCAATACATAAAAGTAGAGAGGCTAATTTTTTTAATCATTAGATATTAACCATCTAAAAGGGGACTAATCCTTTAATAAATTAATTCTTTCCCTATTAAACCCGATAAATATACGAGTTTTATACAAAGGATGATTTCATAAAACATGGTAGAAGTATTTTATAGAAGAGGAAGAAATGAAGCAAGGAATCATAAACATATTTTTATTAAGCTTAGTTTCTTTGTTTTTACTTAATTGTGGTGGTATGCAATTTGGATCAGGATCTGGTGTAAAAAGCCACAACGAAGATAAGAAGGTTGAACCTCAAGATCCATCCTCTCCATCTCTGCCTCCAGTTATTAACCCTCATATTAAAACATGTGAAGAAGATGTATCTTATTGTCCTACAGAACAGTTATGTGTAGGAGGATATGGAAAGGGAAGAAAAATTTATGTTATAAGTGGATATGGTGACTTATCGTTTACAAACTACGTGAAAGGTGATTTAGCAGACATAAAAGAGTATACAGGTATAGATTATGATTTTCACATCGGTACTACATTTAATTCTACAGAATTACAGAATTTAAATAATAATGAATACGATGCAATATGGTTTATAAGTACTGAAAAAACTATTCCATCAGATCTACTGACTGTGATAAAAAATAAAGTTCAACAAGGTGTTGGTCTTGTTCTACTCGGAGATAATGGTCAGTATTCTTCTCAGGTAGACTATATTTTAAAAAATACAAAACCAGAGTGGAATTTAAAATTTGAAACTAATGTATATGATAAAGGAATGCAACTCGTAGCTAAAGGAAACAGTGGATCTAAAATTTTATATGAACATCTAGTTACTTCTGGATTATACAAGGATGTTAGTGAGGGAAATACTATATCATATTTATTACCTAGAGATTCTTCTAAACCTTCTATAATAAAAGATACTAATAAATTTAAACCTATAATATTAAATTCATCTTCTCATATAAGTGTAGCTGCTGTTGAAGAAGAATTATCAAATGGAGTTTCGGGGTATTCTAGAGTAAAGATGAAAAATGATAAGATCATACAAAGAACCTTGATGCATGGAGGTTTTACTTCCTTGTTCAGGACATATGATAAATGGGCTTGGAAGGGAAAGGACTCCAGTACACCGCTTTTTTTCTATAATATAGCTTGTTGGAGTTCTGGGTCTTATTAAAATAATAGTAATAAATAACAAAAAATAATATGTATTATTTTAGATAGCATCTACGTGAATTAATGCATCTATATTTAGCTTCTCGTAGAGAAGTTGTTGTACCTTAGAAACTATAGCAGAGGCTTCAAGTACCGATAGATTTTTTGGAAGACAGATATGACAGTCTATAAGGATATTAGGACCTAAAAGTCTAGATCTTAAATCATGGATATCCTGAATTTTATTATCAGCACTATATATCAGAGTTTTTATCTTTTGTTGGAGCTCGACGTCTACTTCTTCGTTAGTTATATCTTTATAGGTTCTGATAAATACAGGAAAGGTTGCTTTAATAAAAAAGCCTGATGCTATAAGAGCACATATGGAATCTATGATATTAAGTCCACTGAGCCAAACAAGTCCCATACCCACAGCACTTATTAGATTAAACCAGAAATCTCCTTCGTAGTGAGCTCTATCGGTGGATATAGAGATGTTAGTATCGTTTGTTGCACGTTGACGTTTTTCACTAATTTTCAAATATATATTTAATAGAAAACCGCATGCAGCACCTACTATTAGAACTATAAATCCTAAAAGAAGATTATCTTCTTTTAAGGTGGAAGAAGAGTTAAGTATACGATCTATAGCTCCAAAAGCTATAGTAAGTCCAAAAGCAAGGATGATACTTCCTTGAATAAGACCTGAAAGAACTTCTATTCCACCATGACCAAAGGGGTGTTTTTTATCTGGTTTTTCTTTAGATATTTTTTGGATTTTTGTATTGATAAAAGATATTAGAGCATCTTGAATAGAATCCAAAAAACTGGATAAAAGTACCAAGGAACCTGTTAAAACGAACGTCACCAGTTTTACTAAAGCCAGCAGTATACTAAAACCAGAAGCTATTTTTAATGGATTAACTCGAAACAAGAAATCAAAATATCTTTTTACCATACCAGAAGTCTTTCAAAACAAAAAAATAGAATCAACACCAATAATTTAACCAATCAATTATTGATACGGTAGTCTATAATAGTTAATTTTTCATATTCTTTCGAGAATAATTTAGACTTTAATATTTTAGTCTTTATAGGAGAGTAAATCTTAAAAATAGAATAATTTTTATTCAAAAGCTGTTTTTTAAGCAAAAAACAGGTCAATTTCACCTTAAAAATACGTTTATAAGTAAAAAAAAATAATGAAATGATTTTTCTTACATTAGCTGTCAGTATCGTTTTTGGTTTTAAACTAGAATTTTTTGAGGGAAGATATGGATGGATTTGAAAATAAATTAAAGATGCTTAGAACCTATAAAGATACTGTTTTTTGTGATCTTTTTTCAGATAAAGAAAATTTATTGGAGTTATACAAAAGTTTAAATCCCGAAGATAGTTCGTGTACTCTAGATGATTTAAGTCTTATATCCTTACGTAATGTGTTACTTAACGGAGCATACAATGATTTAGGATTTTTAGTAAGGGATCAACTAATCGTACTTGTCGAGGCTCAATCTACATGGAATACTACTATTTTATTTAGGGTTTTTTTGTATCTGGCGTATACCTGTAGAGAGTTTGCAGCAGGTAAATATGGAAGTATCCATAAAAACAGTGATTTAAAACCACCTCCAGCAAAATTATATGTAGTCTATACTGGAGATAGAAAAGATATTCCGGAGGTATTATCTACAAGAGATTTATACCCAAAAGATGAGGATAGTGACTATCATATTAGGGTTAGAATTATACGTGGGGATAATGCTTTGGGGATAAGTCATGAATATATTTCCTTTTGTAAAATCGTAAGGGATGTGGTAAAGGTAGAAGGGTATACTGATATAGCAATAAAAAAAGCTATAACTATCTGTGAGAATAAAAATATATTAAAAAAATATTTAGAAAAAAGAAAAGTAGAGGTGGCACGAATGTTATCAGATTTATTTGATCAAGATGCTGCGTTTGATGCATATATTGAGGCTTTGAAGCGAGAACTTGAAGATGAACATCAAAACGAAAAAGCAGAGCTTCAAAACGAAAAAGTAGAGTTACAAAACGAAAAAGTAGAGCTTCAAAATGAAAAAGCAGAGCTTCAAAATGAAAAAGTAGAACTTAAAAAGCAACTTACTGAAAATAGAGAAGCAGATATTAATAAGTATATAAAATTAGCTATTAATTTGAAAATGCCACAAGAAGATATAATTCAAAATCTTGAGAAAGACTTTGAATTATCTTATGAGGAAAGTAAACAGCGAGTACTATCTATTATTAAATAGGATCGGTTAATAGAGGATATTATTTTGAAGAAGTATCAGAGGATAGGGGTTGTTTTTGTTCTGTACTAGGTTCTTCTTCAGTTTTTTTAGAATCAGAATTGGATTTAAAATAAGATTTAAATTCTTCTAGTTTAGGTTTAAGTTGTTCTGAGTAATAGGTTGGAAAATTTTTGATGATCTGTAGTGCTTGATGTTGTTTTCCCATTACAAAGATGGTGATGGTAGTCACTATAAGAGCAAATAAAATAAGTTTAAACATGGTTTTGAAAAAACCAGGTTTAGATTTTCTAGCAACCTTGTTTAAATATTTATCAGAAAAGATTTCATCTGCACGAGAAGTTTCAAAATTAGTAGAGGAATAATCCTGAGCATTAAATCCTTTTGGCTTTTTGGTTTTTATAAAACTAGATAGTAAAGATTTTTTTTGTTTGGATTTTGGAACATATACACTATCAGCTGTACTTGAAAATATCTGCTGACTGTATGGAGAACTGTAAGAAGAGCTTGTAGAAGAATGCTTGGAAACTACAGGATGTCTTTGTTGAGGAGAATACTGGTTTATAGAAGGTGGTACAGGAGGAACCGGAGGAACGGTACCAGAAGATTTACCAGCCATCATAGGAGGAACTATCTGATCGTAATTTGCTACCACCGTTTGAGAAAATTTCCCAGATGCAGCTTGAGCTGTAGGGAAACTTTCATCTATTACCTTATGTAAACGAAACAGAACATTAGAACAAACTTCGTCCTCTAAAGTTTTTTCAAATTCTAGCAGTTTACTTTTGACCACAACTCTTCCTTATTGTTGTTTTAATCCGCAACACTTCTTGTATTTCTTTCCAGAACCACAAGGACACGGATCATTTCTACCAACCTTAGCTTCAGTCCTTTTATAAGGAATATCATTCCTTTTTGTTGAAGTAGGACGAGATCCTCCTCCATTATATTGCATTTGAGATTCGGATACTTCTTGTTTTTGAGAGGTTCTCTTTAGATCTGAGAGCATCTCAGAAGAGGTCATAGAAGACTGAGATGAAGTATCTTCTTCCCTGTTATCATTATAAGATGAAGAAGAATCGGAATCAACATCATTTGTTGTCTCTTCTGGTTCTACTTCAGGTACCACCCTTCTAGGAGGAGGCATTCTGATAAGAGCAAGCATGGTTTGATTTTCCATTCTTTCCATCATATCTCTAAACAGAATAAAAGCTTCCTTCTTATACTCTTGCAGAGGATCTCTATGACCAAATCCTCTTAGACTTACAGCATCTTTAAGTTGATCCATATTAAGTAGATGATCTTTCCAAGCTACATCCATAATTTGAAGATAGATATAGTTTTCAATCTGAACCATATCTTCTCCAACCCCATCTCTTTTCTTATTATAGGCTGCAAGAATCTGAGCATGAATTGTATCTGAAATTACATCATCTAAAGATTCTGTATTTAACGAAGATAGATCTACAGGGGTAGCAAATTCTCTTTCTATACTTTGTTTTAATTTATTAAAGTCCCAACTATCCTCCATTGTAACCGCAGGAGATAGGTTATGAACTATAGAATCAATATTTGCTAGAAGACTGTTCGATAAAATTTCCATAATAGAAAAGTTACCTTCAAGTAAAGCTCTTCTTTTTTTATAGATAACTTGACGTTGTTGATTCATAACATCATCATATTCAATAAGATGTTTTCTAGAACTGAAGTTTCTTTCTTCTACTCTTTTTTGAGCCCTTTCAATTGAACGAGTAACCAAAGAAGAGATAATAGGTTCTCCCTCTTTCATCCCAAGACGACCCATAATTCCAGATAATCTATCGGCAGCAAAGATTCTCATAAGATCATCTTCCAAAGATAAGAAGAATTGAGATTCTCCAGGATCTCCTTGTCTTCCGGATCTACCTCTTAACTGATTATCAATACGACGAGATTCATGACGCTCTGTTCCTATAACACAAAGACCCCCAAGTTCTCTTACTCCTTCCCCTAAAACAATATCAGTACCACGTCCTGCCATGTTTGTAGAGATAGTAACATGGTTCTTTTGACCTGCTGACTTTATGATATCAGCTTCTGCAGCGTGGTTTTTAGCATTTAGGATATCATGAGGAATATTTCTTTTTTTCAGTAGATTTGATAGAAGTTCAGATTTTTCTACAGATACTGTACCTACAAGAACTGGTTGACCTATTTTTTGTTTACGGGCTATTTCATCTGCTATAACGTTAAATTTTTCTCGAGCAGTTCTGTAGATCACATCGTTGTGATCAATTCTTATCATCTTTTTGTTAGGAGGAATTACTACAACATCTAGGTTGTATATCTTTTTAAATTCAACAGCTTCTGTATCTGCAGTACCTGTCATACCTGATAGAGTAGTATATAATCTAAAATAATTTTGGAAAGTAATAGTAGCTAAGGTTTGGTTTTCAGATTCTATATGAAGATGTTCTTTTGCCTCCAGCGCTCCATGAAGTCCGTCTGAATAACGTCTTCCAGGCATTAACCTTCCTGTAAACTCATCTACGATTACTACCTTATTATCTCTTACTACGTAGTCTACATCTTTTTTAAAGATAACATGAGCTTTCAGAGCTTGTTGTACATGGTGAAGATAATCTATATTTTTAGGATCGTATAGGTTATCTAGTTTTAACCTTTTTTCTACTTTACTGATACCATCTTCAGTTAAAGATACTGTATTAGATTTTTCATCGAAGATATAATCACTATCTTTTTGAAGTCCAGGGATAGCATTATTAACCACAACATAAAGATCTGTTCTATCATTAGTAGGTCCAGATATAATCAATGGAGTTCTAGCTTCATCTATTAAGATTGAGTCCACTTCGTCTACGATTGCAAAGAAATGATCACGTTGAACAAATCTTTCTAAAGAGGTCTTCATATTATCTCTAAGGTAATCAAATCCAAACTCATTGTTGGTACCGTAGGTAATATCAGAACCGTAAGCAACTTGTCTTTGTTTATCAGTTAGTCCATGAACTATTAACCCTGTAGTAAGTCCTAGGAATGAATAGAGCTGTCCCATCCATTCGGAATCCCTTGTAGCAAGGTAATCGTTAACAGTTACAAGGTGAGCTCCATGTCCTGAGATAGCATTAAGTACTAAAGGGAGAGTAGCTGTAAGGGTTTTACCTTCCCCAGTTTTCATTTCAGCAATTTTACCCTCACAAAGAATAATACCACCCATGAGCTGTACATCAAAATGTCTCATTCCTAAAGATCTAGAAGAAGCTTCTCTGGTTATTGCAAAGGTTTCAGGAAGCAGAGACATCAAAGATCTACCGTTTTGATACTCTTGTTTAAAGTCAGCAATTTTGGCTCTAAGTTCATCATCTGTAAGCTTTGCTACGGAATCAGAAAAGGTATTAATGTGAGCTACCATTTCCGATAGTCTTTTAATTTCACGATCATTTTTAGTTCCAAATATTTTTCTTAAGATACCCAATATACTACTCCTTATTACTAAAGATAAGTTATAATTCTAATCATATATTTATCTTTAAAGTATAGTTTATTTTTACCCCCTAATGCAAGGACTCACTTTGTTAGAATTGATCCAGGTTTAGATGAACTGAAACTGTAGCAAAAATCTTTTCTGCTTGTTAACTAATTGGGCATTTTGTAAAATTTAAAGATCAGAGTATAAATTCAAGGAATGAGTATGGACTATAAAATATCTAGATCAAACTCAGGGATGTCTTTACTGGAAGTAGTGATTGCTGTAGGTCTGATGGGACTTGTAATGTCTATGACTTTTACAACACTTAGATCCTTGGTTGCAGCTCGTACCAATGTTAAAGATATGGCAATGTATCAAAAATATATAGATTCCATTAACAATAAAGTTGTGAATGCTTTTAAAGCAATTTACTTTGATGCGGATCGAGGAAAGATAATGCTTCCAAGTACTGAATCAGATATGTCAGCTTGGAAGACAGCATTAAATAATGCTAGTGGAGAACTTACCGATAAAAATATCGGGTTTAGGATTAGAAGATTTGTATATAATGCTGCGGATAACCCTCCTAGAATGCAGTGTGATAAATGTTCTAATGCTTCAAGGTTAATATGGAGATCTAACACAGCAGGAGCAGGATGTCCTACTAATATGTTAGATAATGGTAATATAGCTAGGGGTATATATGAATTTTGTGTAAAGATAGATCCTAGAGAAACAGATCCAGCTAGAATTAGAGCACTATTTCCTACTCAAGATCTACTAAGACAAAATCCTGTTATTAGATATATATTTTCAATAAGAACATCAAATAATTTAAAAGCTATAAATTTAACATCTGTTAATGTTAGTAATGAAACATTAAATGGAAACAGAAGTATGCTAGTGATATACACTATGAACTGGCATAACGATGAGACTACCTATTCTTCTAAGTGTAAATATACTCAAGGTATGTTTTATACGGCACTTCAGTAGTGTATAAGGGAAGTTTAATTAAAGGGTCATTATTTATTAGGATGAATCTTGTGAATAATATAATAAAAACATGGAAAAAATTTAAAAGATCTAGGGAAAGTGGAGTAGCTATAATTACAGTGATGATTATAGCTACTATTATTGGAGTAATTCTTACTGCGTCTTTAATTCTGATAAAAGCTCAACTAGCTCAAGTTCATAGAATGAGTCTAAGAATTGCAGCAGAAAGACTCAATAACTCAGCAACAGAACTTGTTCAACAACTTCTTGCTAAACATATCATTATCATAGATAACGTAGGTCCTGTAGGAAATCAGCACGCAGGTTTTACTCCTCAAGGACCCCTGGATACTAGTCCCGATGATAAAATAGTAGTATTGGGAGGTAATCAGACAGAAATTAGTTTTAATTTTTGTGGAGATCTTAATAATTTTTCAGATGAAGAATGTTTTTCTGGAGATACCTACAGTACAAAAATTACTCTTATGCCAGCTACTAGATGTAATGGTAGAGCCTGTGCTGTAGGAATCCAAGCAGTAACCAGACTGAAAAATATAGATAGTATAAATAAAGCATTTAAATATGTTAATGAGTACTCTTTTGTAATAGAAAGATAAACTTAAGAGTCTATCTACCTATCCATTTATTTATCTTCTAGTTTTTTTCTTAGCTTTTGATCTAGGAAGTGATCTGGCTTTATTTTTAGCTTTAGGTTTAGATTTTATTTGAGTACTTGAAGATTTCTTTGTCTTTAATTTAGAAGAGGATTTAGTAGTAGATCTTGTTTTAATTTTGGATTTAGAGTTGGATTTAGATTTAGTAATAGATCTAGATTTTTTATTTTTGGTAGAAGATGATGTTTCTTTTTTTATATTTGGTTTTGATACAGATTTTTTAGTAACGGCAGTGGAAAGTAGATCAAAGAATTTATCGGTAGATTCAAGAACAGAAAGAACCTTTAACCAAATACCTACAGATACTCCAATATCTCCTTGTTCTAATTTATTTAGGGTAACTCTTGTTATAGCAGCTTTTCGAGCTAGAAGACTTGCTGATATTCCTCGGCTACGTCTATATGTTTTTAATTCAGTACAAACTTGTTTTAACCTTTGTTTTAAAGATCTAGATACTGGAACTGTAGCCGTCATAATATCCTCGAAATAACTAAAATAATAATGGTAAAACTGATGTATATATACACATATTAGTTGTAAGTTTTTTTTATTAAAGAGACAAGTTTAGTTTTTATAAACTAAACTTGGTATCTTCCTATCTTTAAATATTTTCCTATATTAGAATCGGTATTTATTATAGGTTCAATGTCTGACAAAGAACTCATTATAATTTGAACACCAGGACCATGTCCACAAAGATAAGAATTTCCATGAACTATTACTCCAATAGAAACAGCTCCTTTAGTATAAGAAGGTCCAAAAGTATTCTTGTGATCCTTAATTGCTACAATATCTCCTAGTTTTAAGGAGAGAAGATCAAGCTCTTCATTCAATACTGGATCAGAGGTTTGAATGTCATAGTCTCCTTTATAGGCCTCAGAGGTTCCGAGTCCTGATCCCATAAGACAAGCAGGAATAACTTTAGTTACAGGAAATAGTAGTTTTGAATTTTTAACTGTAGGATTAATAAGTTTTAAAAGAGTAGGATCCAGGGAAAATATGGAGATATCAGGAAACTCTTCTATTTTAAGACCAGATCCGTATCCTGTGATCATAATCTTATCATCATAACTCATCTTAGACATTGTATCTTCATCAAAATCTATGATCACATGTTCTATTCCTCCATGGTGACCTGTAACAATACCAGTAGCTCCTTTGGCTTCTCCAGAGATAATGGTAGCAGTGTTACCAATACAGGAATAGGAATTATATGCTCTATCTTTAGAAGAAGATGATCTTTTTTTAGGATCGTGTTCAGTAGTAGTGGAAACTCCTGGTTCTAGATGATCTGAAACGAATTTAGATACTGAATCTCCTACTCTAAAATTAAGAGTAATTCCTCCAACACTAGGAGTCATTCTTGATACTCCATCGTGACCTACAGACCATGGCCAATGAGAAGGATATGATGGGGTTCCTTGAAGTTTTATTTTAACTAAACGGTCTTCATTTAAACTAAGAGTCATACTAGATCCTTTAGGGTAGAAGTAATTTTCGTTTAACTTTTGTGTAAAGTATCATATACTTTATAGTATAAAGTATATGATACTCAATTAATTTTATACACTGAACAATTATAGGATATTGTTTTTATTTTACAAAGGAAAACTACACATGGAAGTATATTTAAATTTTTTTCACAGATGGAAAATTTGTCGTAAAGTAAAGATGTTGGTAGTTGTACTTGTGATGTGTATCCTGTCTTGTAAACCTTCGGATGAAAAATTTAGTTCGGTAGATAATTCTTCCTTCGATGAAGGAGGAACTCGTTCCTCCTTCTCTCTGGGAATTAAGATAGATGGAACCCGTGAAGATAGTGTAGTAGGAGAAGAATCTGTTAAACAAGTAGGAAGAGTAGATAAAATAGGTGATAATGGTGGAATAGAAGAACCAAATACAGAGAGCGTAGAAGTAAAAGAACAAAGGGTATATGTAAAAGAAGTTGTAAAAGATGGTACTAACTCATACCCATTAGCTAAGGTAGAACTTGTACCAGATAAAAAAAGACAACAAGGAGATTTAAGTCAGGAACAATCATCCTATTTAAATGATCTTCATTTAAATAAGGATGATACTATAGAAGCAATAGATGCTTATGCTACGGATATAAATGGCAAGAAAAATGAAGGATACCAAGTATATGAATTTTGGGTGAAGAACATACAAAGTTGGGGAGTAGCTATGGATTATATCCTAGCTAATGAATCTATATCAGGAATAAGTCTTAAGATTGATAGAAAAGGAGTTAAATTAAAAACTCCAGTTATTGAAGTACCTAAGTTAAAAAAAGAAGATATCAGTCTTGGAAATTATGAAGGAAGATGTCTTGTTTATGGAATAGATCATGGTAAAAAATATCCAATCTCTTGTTCTTTAGTAGAAGTAGATTTGTACTGTAAGCTCTCAAGATCGGCACAGAACAAAAAAGTAAGCTTTGAGAGTAGGCGAGCTTGCGTCATTAATAAACACAAGACTATTTAAAGTGTAAAATTTTTATAGATATATGTAGATATTTAAAAAAATACGTTTTATAAATATTTCTATTCTATTTTTTTATAATTCCTTCATTTAATTTATCGGAATTTTTGTAAAAAATAGTTGGTTGGATAGTCAGAAAAAATATTGACATTTTGTTGATATTGTTTACATTATTTAGTGAGGCCACACCGTAGAGTTTGCGTGATTGATAGAGTTGTGAAGAGGGACTCTTGGGTGGGGGTTTGTGTGTGTGAGTTAAAATGTTTGGAGGTAGTGGAATGCAGAAGCAAGTATCGTGTGTTCGTTGCTTTTCAAGCGCAAGGGCAAGGAAAAGAGATTTTTCTGATCAGGCGTACAGTATGCTACTAGCATGGGGTGAGATAGACGAGTCTGCTGTTGATGCTCCAATATGTGATGAGTGTTATAAGGAACTCAGGGAACTTCTTATTGAAAGGGCTGAGGAAGCTTTGGTTCAAGAGGAAGTTGTTCCAGTTCAAATAAAAAAGATTGTAGGAACTACCCCGATAACAGTTGCAGAACGAACTGGACTTCCGGTAGGGGAAACGGGATACGGTTCTTATTCTGGATCAGGTTCAGGATCTGGAGTTGGTTATTCCCGTAGTGAAGGAGGAACTTATAGTTCTGGCAGTGGTAGTGGTTCTGGTTCTGGTTCTGGTTCTACGGTTGTTTCTTTTAAAGACGCTACAAAATCTTCTAAGACTAAGAGTTCTACCTTGTCTTCTTCTACAAAGTCTTTGGCTACTGCTTCTAAAAAAACTTCTTCAAAATCTTCATCTGTACAAACTACTACAAAGAAAAAAGTTACAAGTTCTAGTGGAACTAAAAAAGTTTCAAAGACTTCTACTAAAGCAGTGAAAACAAAAAAAGTAGTTTCTAAAAAGCCAGTTAAAAAAGCTAGTAAGGTTAGTAAACCTAAAGTAGCGTCAAAGACAAAAGTAGTAAATAAAACCCAAAAAACTGCAACTTCTGGTAAGAAAACAAAACCAGTTGCCAAATCTAGTAAGGCTAGCCGTTCGTCTAAGGGGGTAAAAGGTGGTAAAGCTGGTAAAAAAGGTGGTAAAAAAAGAGTTGCATAGGAAGTAGTTTTATGTCTATATTCTTTGGTGTTTTCGGTGTGAAAGGATGAATTGATTTAAGTTGGGAGTCATTTATGTTAGAAGAAATTCAAATGTTTATAGATGAAGAAATTAATCCTATGCTTGCTACTCATGGTGGTGGATGTTCTGTTGTAGATTTTAGCGAAGGAGTGTTAAAGTTAAAATTTGAAGGAGGATGTGCAGGTTGTCCTTCAAGACAGGCTACACTTTTAAATGCTGTTAGTCCTGCTTTAATGCAAAGATATCCTGATGATATTAAGGAAATTGTACTGGATTAATAAGATAAGCTAATTAGGATTTGTTTGTAAAAGAGGTTCAACTTATTTAGGTTGATCCTCTTTTTTTATGTACATATGGAAGGTGATTTTTATTTGTTATGTTATTTATTATTGTATGTTTTAACTTCTAGTTTTTTGTTTTTCTGATTTTTTAAAATTGAGTTTTAAATTCTTATATTTAACTTAATACAAGTTTTTTATAGAAGAATTTTTGCATTATACTAGCGAATAAAAAAATGTAAAATAATTTTTATATAAAAAGCATTTTTGAATAACCCTAAGGGGTGTCTATATGTAAAAAATTTGACTTAATACATAAATAAAATGTATCATTTAATTGTTTGGGTAAAAATAAAAGATAGTTGTTGTGTACTGGAAGGTAACTATCTTTTATTTTTCTCAGATGTGTGAGAGTTGTTATGTTTAACTTTTTTGGAGGTACTATGTTGTTTAAAACTAAATTATTAGCCGGATGCGTGGCAGGACTTCTTGTTTCTTCTGTAGCATTGGCAGATTCTAGTGTGGAATTTAAAGGTTATGCTAGAGCTGGCTTTAGTTTGAACTTGTCGAAGTTTGGTAAAACTACTGAAGGAGCAGGTGATTACGGAACAGTTCGTACGGCACAAGGTGAACAAGGGCTATCGACAAGACATATAAGAAACTTAAACTACATTCAATTATGGGTTACAAAAAATTTCGAAAACAATTCTAAATTCGTTATATCTTTGGATAACGAAACATTCCAACGAGTTTATGAAAACAATGCCTTTTTGGGATCAGATATAAACTTTAGAGATGCTTATTTCCAAACAGAAATTACTCCAGAACTTGCTATCTGGGCAGGACAAAGACAATTTATCTTTGATGATATCAGAGTACTTGATATCTTAAACGAATACGATGCTTTTGGTGCTGGTGTTGTTATTGCTAAAAATACTAACGTATTTATTTCAAAAGCTAACAAATCAAAAGTTTCACCTGTAAGTTTTGGTAATGATCCTAGATTTGAAAAAAATTTGCAGTTAGTAGCTCATTCAAAAATTGATTTAGGTGCTTTAACTATTAGTCCTGAATTTGCAGTTGTTCGCTCAGGAGAAATCCAAAATGAAAATGGTGACAAAGCATTATCTGGAAAGACAGCGTTTACAGGAAGAGTTCTTGTAGGATTTGCAAATTCTAATATGTGGAATAACGTAGGTCTACGTTTCACACAATCTCCAAACTATAGTTGTGACTATGGTGTAGTGGATGCAGAAACCAATGAAGTGGGATATACATGTAATGATAACAAACTTACTGAAATTGAATTTACAGAATCAGGAAGCTTTGAATTTGGTTCTGTAGGTCTTTTGGTAGGTGGTTATGTTAAATATCAAAAATTTAAAGATAAAGAAGTATTCTTAAACAAAAAATTTGAACCTAAATTAAAGAAATCAAGAGTTATTGCTAGTGTTGATGTTCAACCAGTATTCTATGCAACAAATAATTTCCATTTAGCATTAGATATCAATAAAACATTTAAGACACTATACGCAGATATGCCAGTTGATGAAAATAACGATGGTGAACCAGATGCTCTTAATCAAGATCCTTCTGCAGGTCTTTTCATTACTCCAATTGCAAGATATGCTTTAGCTAAAAATACAATTGGTCAAGCTCAAGTTTATACTTCTGTTACATATGGTAAACTTGATAGAAAACAATCTGTATGGAATGGTAAAAAAGCTACAGATAGCTTAGTTACAATGCAAACAGGCTTTGAATTAGCTTTCTAAACTGAGTGATTATATGGTAAAGTATAAGAGCTGGGAAATTATTCCCAGCTCTTATAGTTTGAGGAGATAAATTGAATCGCTTAATTCGTCTAAAGAGTTGTGGTAGTTATAAAAATATAAATATATTTAATTTTTTTATATTGGTAGTTTCGTCAGTATTTTTTATATCTTCAACTCTTTTAGCTCAGGAGTCTCATTTTAAAAGACCTAAGTCTAATGGTTTGTCATATAGTTTTAGAGGGGATAGGTCTCAAGAGAGTTCGGAAGAAGAAAAACCTAAGAATGAAACTGTACTTGATGATGGATGGAGTGATATCGTAAAATATAGTCCTAATCAGAAGAAAAGAACATGTAAGAAGTATGAAGGAAAATATATCTCATATTATGATAAGGTTTATTTTGTTAAAGGGTGCAAAAGATCTCAGGTAGAACAACCACCGGTTAATGCCAATGTGGTAAGTATTGGTAGTTCAGAGTTTTCTCAAATACCTTTGGAGTTTCCAAAATCTAAAAAGGGTTTAAAAAAATCAAACTGTAAGGAATTAAACAATAAATACGTAACCGAAGGTTACGTATACGTATACTATGTAGAAAACTGTAAGTTAAATATGTTTCCTGATTGGGCTACCTATCAAGCTCATCTAAAGTTAAAAGGTAAAAAATCTGAAAACCTAGTAGAACTAGATCTATTAAAATATCCAGATTTAAAAGAAGGAGAGACTTACCTATCTGTAGTAGATCAGGATAAAACTATAATGGATCATATAAGAAATGATAAAACAGATGTTATTCCACTGAAGAAAGCTTGTAAGGGACTGGAAGGAAAATATGTATCCTATGTAGATAAGATCTATAAGATAGAAAAATGTAGAAAAAGAGAAGCGGATCCTGAAGATTTTATCTCAAAACATCAAAATGTTAAGTTAATTGAACTAAGCTCAAATCAGTGGGTATCTATTCCTGATGGAAAACCTCTAAACTAGTATCGTAAGACTGTAATATTTCCAACTTAGGACGTTTTTGTCCTAAGTTGGAAATATTAGCTTATTTAATCTGTAAATTATCTACAATTATTTGTATAACAGGTTGATATATCTAGAAACTTATTGATCCTAAAGGATTTGAAATCAAAAATTAAGGTTGATAGTACGGGGGATAGTGAAACTAGGGTAAGAATAGAACAATTTACCACGGTATTTTATTCCGTAACTTACAGATTCATATATTAAACATGAGCAAGATTGATTTAAGTAAAAGAAGTGGACATCGTATGGTGGGCCTGGGCTGACTCGAACAGCCGACCTCGTGCTTATCAGGCACGCGCTCTAACCACCTGAGCTACAGACCCTCAACAGAAGATATATAAATATCTTCTATTTTTTTTCTAAAGTCTAGTGTTTTTATACAAAAAGTAGAAATTTTTTGGATAAAAATAAAGTAGTGAGTCCATATTTTAACACATTTTTTATAAATTAAGATAGTTTCTTTATAAGAGGAAGAAGTTCTTGGGGGAAACTGATCAAAGATTTAGCTCCATACTTTAAAAGTTCTGATTGATCCCTAAATCCCCAAAGTGCTCCTACAGGGTAGGTATGAGACCGCACGGCTACTAACATATCCATACCTGAATCTCCAATAAATATACATTCATTGGAAGATATTCCAAGATTTTTTAGGATAAGTTCTACTCCATAGGTATCTGGTTTATGAGGAATCAGGGAACTATGACCAAAAAAGTTTGAAAACTTCCATCTAGAAAAAGTAGCTTGTTCTATCTTAGAACAAGCTGATTGAGGCTTGTTTGATAACACGTTAAGACTAATTCCCATATCCGTGAGGGAAGTTAAAAGTTCTGATATGCCATCGTAGAGAGGAATGATAGCATTAGTAGGATCAGTCATTTTAGTTAAAAGAGTATCCATAAACTCATTTTTTAGATATAGGTTCTTATCTGTTAATACCCTTTCTACTAATTTACCTATACCATTACCTACAAACTGTTTGTAGTTTTCCACTGGGTAAGAAGATAACCCATAAGAGATAAGAATATCGTTTGTAAGATTAGAAAGAAGTTCTAAAGAGTTGGTTAAAGTTCCATCAAGATCAAAAATAATAGCTCTAATCATTTATAATCCTATCCTATCCTATCTTTTGTATAAAAATAATAAATAGATCTAAATCTAACATATGCTTCATAAATAGACTACGAAAAGTTTATATAAGAAGTGAGGTGATAAAAATTAGATTTTTGATAATAAAAGCTAAGTTCAACTTGCTAAAAAATAAGCTCAGTATGATTATAACTAGGGTAAGTATTTTAAGTAAAGTGAGGGATTTATGTCAGCTTGGAGGGTAAATCATCGTTTATATCTTAGAGTACTTGGTATTTTTTTTGTTCTCTCCTTGATGTATTTAAGTTTGAGGTCTTATCCAGTATCTGCTTTAGAGTGTGAATCTATTTTTGAAACACTTCAAATTAAACCTGAATTTTTAAAACCAGATGTTGATAAAGTTGAAGAACAAATGTCTAGAAGTAAGCAGAGTTTTTTGGATTCTTTGATAGATGTTAGATATCATGCTAAGGATACAGGAATTGAAGTTGATGGGAAGAAATTATTACTGGCTGATTTTGTAGTTGTATCAAAAATTGAAGGACAGGATTTCTTAGATCAACATAGAGATGATAAATATAGTTTTGTAGTAAATCTATCTTCTCTTCTTTTAGATAGACCAAAATCTTTTTTTACTATGGCTGATAGTATAGTTATGTCAAAAACTCTGCCAGAAGCTGTACTGAATTCTTTGCAACTCATACTTATGTGTAAGGAATCAGATCTGGTAAAAGGTATAGGGGTAGAGTACTATGCTTTAATGAAAAAACTTTTCTATCTTACTCAGAATTCATCTAAGTTTCAAAAAACGAATATTATAAAAGAAACTTTGTTTGAATATAAAAAAGATTTTGTTGATGGATATGTAGAAAGTGTAAAACGATATATAAGAGTTACTAGTAAACAGATACTAGATCTTTTAAAATTTGAACCAAGAGCTTTAAACATTATAGATTTAAAACTAGCATATATCTCAACTCTATCTAGAGTAACCGGAGTATATATACCCTTAATGTCAGATTATTATTCCTCAGCATCAGATGTGGAACAAAATTTTTCAGAAACTAATCAAAATAAAGATTATGTACAGATAATGTCTTATATAGTAGATTTTTATACAAAGACTAAAAGTGATTATTATAAGATGAAACTTTTTCATCCTGATGAAAAAATTAATGGATTTATTCAAGAAAGTATAGGAATGTATGCTAAAGCTAGTATGCAATTTTATTCCGATCCTGATTTATATATAGGTAGTATACAACAACAAAAGATTAAATATGTTGTTTTAAGTCCTTTTGAATCTTTTCTCCCAGCTAATTTAGAGTTGTATTTTGCAAGAAAAATTATTGATATTAAAGCGTTGGATTATAGTGGGGTCTTTATATATCTTCTGCAACAAAAGAAAAAAACATTGTTTGGAAATACAAGTCAAGATAACTCGGATAGAGTAAGTACCGGAGGGTATGTATTTAAAATAGGATCATCAACAGATAGTAGTAATTTTGCATTACTTGAAGGAATAGATATACTGTATCCAGCTTTTACTACTTATAGTCAATATGCTCAAGATAGTGATAGTTTCATCAAAGAGTTTAGAAGATTTATGAAACTTCTTTACGATAATAGAAGTTTAAAAGTTATCTAAAGATCTACATCATGTACTAAAACAAGTTCAGGTTTAGTATCTATTAAAAACTCAAATAAAGATCTTTTAGAAGATACATTAGGAAGTTTTTGATTAAAATAATTTCTATCAGTTACACCAACTATCTTAGCATCTGTAGATAAAACTAGTTTAGCTTCGTCTAGATTAGCTATAAGAACTATAGCTTCAGTTTTATATTCTCTTGCTATCTCTATATAATATTGAAGTCTAGCTATATCTAGACTGTTAGCATATAGATAGAAAGAATCAAATCCACAATTAAAAAGAGAAACTATCTTATCTTCATTATCTATTAGATCTTTTTTTATAAGAGTTGAGGTAGAGTTTAGACTTTTAAAGGTTGTTATAAAATCTGATTCTTCCTCAATGTTGTTTTGTTGTATAGATGGGTTAGCCTGATATAAGGATATAACTTTTTTATCTGTTTTCTTGTATAGATAAGGGATAGAAATTATAGGAACAGGTTCTTGAAGAAGTTTAAAATAGAGATTAAATAATAAAGAATAAATATCTAAAGAAGAAGGAGTGGTAGAACCAGTAGTAATAGTAGAAAGGCTTTCTACCCTAGATTGTTCTAGTTCTTTCTCAAATGACAAATTATTTTTCATCGTGTTTCCCTTTAAGAGTACTAGGTTTATATATATTTTTTATAAAAATACCAACAAAGAGTGTCTAAAGTTTTTACGCCTTGTTCCGAATGAGAGTGTAAAGATATTAAACAAGGTTAAAGGTATAAAATTATGAAACACATCTTAATTAAAATTTCTTTAGTAAGTATATTACAATTTTTTGTGAATGTTAATCTGTTTGCAGGTGGGCTTATTCCTGTAGAGGGAGTATCTCCTGTAAAAAATGTGGTTGTAGTGGATCAAAATGGACAAATTAGTCAGGATTTGAGTGAAGATAAAACTAAATCTTTGACACAAACTCAAATTGATACTGATGTTGGTAAACAAACTGAAATGAAAGAAACTTCACAGAAAATAAAAGTAGAAGAAAAGGATAATATTAAATTAGCTGATAATAAAGAAGTAAACCTAGGAGTAACAGAAGAGGAAAAAGAAGAAGTAATGAAGATTAGTTATTATCTTGATAGAGATCAAGATAATAAACTAGTAGTTCTTCCTCGAGGAAGTAAACAGGGGATACGAGATCAGGTAATACTCAGAAGTTATAGGGTTATAAGAGGGGTTCATATACCTACAGGAACCTTGAAAGTAGTAAGAGTGTATCCTAGTTACAGTGTAGCAAGAGTGATAGAAGAAGGTTTAAGTGATGAAGGACTTGTTGGGAGATTCACTTCTGTTATGGCTGGAGATGAAGTAAGAGAATATGCTGGAACTATATATAGGAAAGAACAAATAGTAGAAAATATAGAACTAAGATATAAGGATATTTTTGAAGAATGGGATAGGGATTCTTTAATTTTGAACCTGTCTAGTTTAGGTAAAAGACTTATTAAAAAGAAAGTTGAAGAACTGTTGGATAAAGGAGTTAATAAGATAATGATAGAATCTTATTCTGGAAATGTGGGTAGTTATTCTTCTAATCAGGTAGAATCAGAACAGAGAGGAAATATTGTAAAATACTTCATAGACCAAGAGTTTGAACTAGATCCAAGTAGAGTAGTAGTGGTTGGATTTGGAAAGAGTGAACCTAAAGTAGAAGGAAATAGTAGAGAATCTCAGGAAACTAATAGAAGAGTTGTAATAAAAGCTATGTAGAAGAAGAAAATTAAGATAATAAAAGATAGAGTGAATTTAAGGGGGAAGCTAAATTTTTATGGTTAGCTTCCCCCTTAAATATTAAAAATTGATAAAAATATCTTTGAGTTTCATGAAAAATTTTATATCATATCTATATTACAATCCTGCGGGGAGTGGGAAAGTAGAGAAAGCTTTTTGGTTGTTTTACTTCGAGCTTTAATAGATTTGATAGGGAGATTTTAAGATGTTATTAAAAGTTAAGAGTGTACTATTAAGTTTAGCTGTTGTTAGTTTTATTTTCGCAGGCTGTAATTCTTCTGATGAAAAGAAATCAGATGAAGAGCTTACTCCATCTGAAGGATTGACAGATGTAGGTAGTGCAGATTCATTAGGATCATTAACAGGTGATTCAGCTACATCTGGTGATGTTGTTTATTTTGGTTATGATGAATATACCTTGGATTCTGCTGCAAGAGCTGCAGTTCAAGCAGTAGCTGAAAAATTAAAATCAGGAGAAGCAAAAGCAGTTGTAGTTGAAGGTCATTGTGATGAAAGAGGATCTATTGAATATAACCTAGCTCTTGGTAATAGAAGAGCTGAAGCTGTTAAAGCAGCTCTAGTTTCTTTAGGAGTTGATAAAGCTAGTGTTTCTACTATCTCTTATGGTAAAGAAAGACCTGCAGTAGATGGTTCTAACGAAGAAGCTTGGGCAAAAAATAGAAGAGCTGAATTTGTTATCAGTAACTGATTTCCTAAATAATTTATATTGATTATGGATTTCCTCTGAACTTTACAAGTTCAGAGGAAATTTTTTTGTTTGGTTTGGGTCTAGATTTTTGATTGAGTTTTTAACTTTCGAAAGGAGTTAAATAGTTTATATTAAAAATTAAGCAGAATAAGATAATTGAATTTTAGTTGATGTTAGTTGATGACTGGGAGAAGATAGGGCTGATATTAATTTAAGCAGGGAAAGATAAGGTTGTAGAGTGGATACTTGGGATAAAAAACAGGGATCTTATTGCTAAGAAACAAAAAAAAGGATATCTTTTTAAAGATAGTTGTACGTTATGAGTCAAGCAGAAATTAGATAAATCATATCTATATCTTAAGATAAATAACATCGTGTTATTATTGTTTATATTTTATTAAATAGTTAGTTGGAGCATTGTAGTGAATATTGTTGTTATTGTACTGTCTGTTCTTGTTGGAATTTTGATCTCTTTTGTTCTTGGGGTGATGTTACATAAAAAACAAATATCTAAGATATTTGATGAAGCACAAGAAGAATCAAGGAAGTTGAGAGAAGAAGCAAGAAAAGAAGCAGATGCTTTAAAAAGAGATGCTATAAGAGATTCTAAAGAAGAGGTTCGAAAGAAGAGAGCTAATTTTGAAAAAGAAATTAAGGATAGAAAGATTGAGATTCAAAAATTAGAGAACAAGATCAAACAGAAAGAACAAAATCTTGAAAAGAAATATTCTCTGATGGAAGCCAAAGAAGCTATGCTTGATAAACAACAGGTACAGCTTCAAGAAGATGATGCTAGGTATAAAAGACTTATCGGAGAATGTGAAAAGACTCTAGAACAAAGTAGAAGAACGCTTCAAAATATTGCGGGGCTTTCTGCTGAAGAAGCTAAACGAGAACTTATAAAAAGTTTAGAGGATGAAGCAAAGAAAGAAGCTGCTACTAGAATTCAAGAGATAGAAGAACAAACCAAACAGGAAATAGAAGCTAGGGCTAAATCTGCTATAAGTCTAGCGGTTCAAAGAATTGCTGGAGAGTATATAAGTGAGTCTAGTGTATCTGTAGTATCTTTGCCTAATGATGATATGAAGGGAAGAATTATAGGTAGGGAAGGAAGAAATATCCGAGCTATTGAACAAGCTACAGGGGTTGATCTAATAATAGATGATACTCCAGAAGCTGTGATTGTATCCTGTTTTAATCCGGTAAGACGTCAGATAGCTAAGATTACCTTAGAAAGACTTATTGCTGATGGAAGAATTCATCCAGCTAGAATTGAAGAAACTGCCAGTAGAGTTAAAAAAGAATTTGATGGAATTATTGAAGAACAGGGAGAAAGAGCTGCTTTTGAAACTGGTATCACTGATTTACATCCAGAACTAATAAAGAGATTAGGTCAACTTCAATATAGAACTGTAGGAACTCAGACTGTACTGCAACATTCTATTGAAGTAGCAAATATGTGTGGAATACTTGCTGCTGAAATGAAACTAAATCCTAGAATAGCTAGAAGATGTGGACTACTTCATGATATAGGACAGGTTGCTGTTGAAGGAATGGAAGGATCTCATGCTAGTATTGGAGCGGAAATTTGTTCTCGTTATGATGAAGCTAGTGAAGTAACTCAAGCAATAAGAGAACATCATGCTGAAGATATCTCAACTCTTAGTCCTTATGGGTTGATACTTCATACTACAAATATGATTTCAAGAACACGTCCTGGAGTAAGAAAGGATGTACTTGAATCTTATCTTAGAAGGCTTAACGATATGGAAAATATCGTAAGAAGTTTTTCAGGAATAACTGAAGCTTATGTATTCCAAGCTGGTAGAGAGATTAGAGCTATGGTATCTCCTACTGGTGTAAGCGATGAAGAGATTGTAACATTATCTCGTGATATTGTAGCACGTATTAAAAGAGAGTTATCTTTCCCAGGACAGATCAAGGTGACTGTAGTTAGAGAAAGTAAATTCTCAGATTTTGCAAAATAGTAAATGATAAACTTTTTAGTTATAGGTGATGTTATAGGAAGGCCTGGAAGGAATATTCTGACTGAAGGACTTTCTATATTAAGATCTCAAAAAAAGATAGATATCCTGCTCGTTAATGGAGAAAACGTTGCTGGAGGGTTTGGTATAACCCGAAAGACATATTCTTATCTTGTAGATAAATTAGGAGTAGATGTTATTACTTTAGGAAACCATTGGCATGATAAACCAGAGGTTGATGAACTTACTAGTCTTGAGGATTCAAGGTTGGTTGTTCCGTATAATGCTAAGGGGATAAAAGAAGGAGTAAGTGCGGGAGTAGGTTATAGGATTTTTACTACAAGACAAGGACTGCAGTATGTAGTGATGAATGTTTTAGGAAAGGTTTTTATGAACCCTGAAACTAGATCTCCTTTCGAATCGGTAGAACTGATGTTACAGGATCCTGTGGTACAAAAGGTAGCTATAAAATTATTGGATGTACATGCTGAAGCCACCAGTGAGAAACAAGGGATGGGATTTTATTTTGCTTCCAGATGTTCTATCATTTATGGAACTCACTCTCATGTTCCTACCTCGGATGAAAGAATTTTGGAAGATCATGCCGGATTTATTACAGATATAGGAATGACTGGAGGATATGATTCTGTTATTGGAATGAAAAAATCTAGAGCAATAGAAAGAATGCTATCTGGTACTCATAATAAACTTGAACCATCTAAAAAAGATGGATGGTTGTGTGCACTGTATTGTTCTGTAGAAGAAGATGGAAGATGTTCTAAGATAGAAAGAATTCAGATGAGATTGTCTAACTTGCAGTAAGAAGAATTATCTTTAGTTATTAGAATGAGTATACGTCAGGCAAAAATAGAGGATTTTGATAGAATTGAAGATATTTTTCAGGATGCGATCAGGTTTATGCGAAAAAATGGAAATCTGGTTCAATGGAAAGATTCAGAAAAGTTATTTTTTGATATCAAAAATGATATCAGTAATGGAAACTTTTATGTGTATGAAGATCTAGGTGAAATTAAAGCTGGATTTTGTTTTTCTATCGGAGAGGATCCTACTTATGTTCGGATATATGATGGATCGTGGCTCAATGATAAACCGTACGGGGTTATCCATAGAATTGCAGTAGCTACTTTTCGTAAAGGAATAGCCTCAGAATGTATAAGGTGGTGTTTTGATCGTTTCCCTAATATAAAAATAGATACCCATTCAGATAATATCTTTATGCAAAAGTTAATTGATAAATGTGGTTTTAGCTATTGTGGACTTATAAAAAAAGAAGATGGATCTGATAGATTGGCATATCAAAAAACTAAATAGAAGTATGTGGGGTAGAGTCTTTAATTTGAAGGTTATAGTTTTAAAAGACAAGATATTTTATATTCTTAGATGAGTAAATATAGATCATAAATATTATCAGAAATAATGATTATATACAGGGGTTTGGGACAATAATTTATGTAGAAATCTTTTACTAATCGTAATAAGATTTGTTTTATTTATTAGTATTTTTATGAAAGTTTTATACTTTTTAATATAAATGGAGACGGTGTCTATGAGTAAGAGGATGGTAAAAATATGTGGTCTAGTTTTAGTGGTTGCTGGATGTATGTGGGGATGGTCAAAGGAAGCTTACTCTTTGTTTATAGATGGACAAGGTTATTATGCTGCTAAGGGACAGATGATTTATAAACCGGGGTTTGATGGACATAGTTTTAAAGGAATGGCTCATAGTGTCTCTTTACTTGGAAAGGTAACTGCAAGTGATAAGTTATCATTGAATGTAAGATTTTCTTTATTTAAAAACCCAACTGAAGGATATTTTGGAAATGAGGTTTCTCCTCAAAGATGTTCTAAAAAAACACAGACAGGAGACCTTGAATCTACTGGAGAAGTAAGTGAAGAAGAATGCAGTGGAAGACATCAAGATAGTTTAGCTCCTGGATATAAAAATTATGTACCTTTGATATCAGAAGCATATGTTGAATATGCTTCTGATTATTGTATCCTGCAAATTGGTAGAAGATCACGTCATTGGGGAATGGGAGCAGTAATTAACGATGGAAAAACTCCATTCTCTTATAGAGGATCTATTTACGATGGAATAAGTTGTGAAATTAATCCATCAAAGTTTCAAAACTTTGGATTTAGTTTCGGTTATGATGTACTTGCAGATAGGGGTACGTCTTATATGGTTGGTGTTGGGGAAGATGAAGTTGGAGAATTTAATAGTGGAGCTGATAATCTAAGACAGTTTTTTGTTAGTGTGGAATCTGGAAATAGAGTATCAGAACCTGAGGCTGATTTTATTCATGATATAGGTCTATATTTTTCTTGGATATCTGGATCTGCAGATACTAGTATTAAGTTAGCAGATCTATATACTATGCTTAAGTATAAGAAGTTATCTTTTGAAAATGAACTTATTTTTAGACTGGGATCTTCTAAGGATCCATCGCTAGCAAGGGTAGGAGGAATATATTCTACTGAAACTAACGATGAATCAAATAAAGTAACTGCTATTGGATTTGTAGGAGGATTGAGCTTTACTTTGTATGAAACAGGATCTTTGCTGGCTCCTGAAGAGTTTAAAAAATCTGATTACACAGCTCATCTTCTTGCTTTGAATTATATTTATGTACCAGGAGATTCAGATGGGGCTAAACCTTCTTATAAAGATGGAGAACCAAAAAGAGATACTAAAGCTGAAGCTATAAGTCTTAACCCTAATTATAAACCAGCGTTAATTTTATTTAACTCACCATTTTTATCAGATACGAGAGTAGATGGAATATATGATCCTAACGCTGTTATGAACACAAAACTTATCTCTCTAGGATATAAGTATACCGATAAATCTTTGATGGATATAGGAGTTAAATTTATTGGAGCTTGGTTAAATAAAACAGCTGATTCTAGTGCTGAAACTTATTACACAGAAGAGAATCGTCCTGTGGTTGGAATGAAATCATCAAAGAGTTTGGGTTATGAACTGGATCTGTCTTTCTTTAGAAATGAAAACAAATATCTATCTTATGGAGCTGATCTAGGAATCTGTATTCCTGGATCTACTTTCAAACTGGATGGTGGAAAGAAAGCAACCGTGATGTTACAACTTAGTACTATATTTAGCATCTAAGATGATTTAATGTTTGTGGTGGTGATCGGTGGATAAAAAAATAGTTCAACTTGAATCAAATTTTTTGTATCACCACGCTTTGTGGTTGAAGGAACAAGACTCTTTATTTGATTTTGCTACTTTTACTAAGACACTTAAAAAAGCTGAGAGTGAACCTAGTTTTTGGGATTATGTATCAGAGTATAGTGGTAAAGAACTTGAATATATTCTTACTTATTATGGTAGAAGAAATTTTTATCTAAATTTGTCTAAATTTTTAATAAAAAGTATTTGTGATAATTTTATCCCAACTTTGAAAGAAGCTCTTTTGGGGATAGTATCAGAAGAAGAGGATAGATTATATTCCTATTCATATAGGTATTATTGTCAAGAAGATCAGTCTTCATCTTTGGTTTTAGATTGGGTGTTGACATATGAATCTATCTTTTCTTTTTTCTTTTCTATGGAAAAAGATAGAATTTATATTCAAAGAAAAAATTGTAAGGATTTATACAAGATTCTATCTTTTTCTAAGAAAGAGAGTTTTAGTGTTTATAGAGAAGAAAAATATAAGGAAAATATTGATGTAGTAGTATTTATGTTAATACTAAAGATAAATACCATCTGCGATCTTTTAGGAATAAAAGATGAAGTATTAGTAGAAGTAGAAGCTTCTGGAATAAAGGTTCAAAAACTGGGGTTAAAAAATCAGGATAGCTATATGGGGTATGTTGAAAGTATAGTTAGGTTTTTAACTGAGTTTTTTTCAAATTATAATCAAGCACTTTTATCTATTAAAAATAAGTTATCTAGTGAATGTAAGCTAAGAGAACCTACTAAAGATAATATGTTGGATCAAGATGGAATAGATGAGTTGAGTCTTTCTATAGGTACTAAAGATTTAGATTCTTCTAAGAAAGCAAGTTGTGATCTAGGGACATATATGAAAGAACATGGAATCTTACCAGACGAGATGATTACAGCAGAACTTACAGGGATTAATCCCTTACTGACTCAGGATTCATTAAATATAGTTAAAAGCCAACTTAAGATGAAGAAAATGACAAAACTAAATTATTTTTTAAATTCAGTAAAAAAAGCAAAAAAATTTTTACTCTCAGGTCTTGTGTTAGCATTTATTCTTATAGGTTGTGGAGTTAAAACAGCACCCAGGAGTGATATTATAGAATCTAGACCTAATATAGAGTTTCATGAACATAAGTAAAAATTAAATAATAGAATAAGGTGGGAGGAAGTATGGATTTTAGAGGGGTATGGACAGCACTTGTAACTCCTTTTGATAAAAAAGGAGAAATTGATTGGTCTTCACTGGAACAATTACTTGATATACAACAAAAAGCTAAAGTAACAGGGGTAGTGGTAACTGCTACTACTGGAGAAGCTCCTACATTAAGTTTAGAAGAAAAGATTAAGATAGTTAAATTTAGTAGAGAACATCTTAGTTCTGATATTAGAGTTATGGCTGGGAGTGGAGGAAATTCTACGAGTTCTAGTGTTGAAGTATCAATGAAGTTAGAACAAGCAGGAGCAGAATGTCTATTAGTAGTAACTCCATACTATAATAAACCAGGTACTGAAGGAATCATCGCTCATTTTAAAAGGATTAGTTCTGCTGTTAAAGTACCTCTTTGCTTGTATCATGTACCTGGAAGAACAGGGGTAAGATTATCGGCAGAAAGTATAGCTAGAATCTGTGAGGTCGATAGAGTAGAAGCAGTAAAGGAAGCAAGTGGAGATATATCCTTGTTTTCAGCGGCAAGACTTGAGTGCATGAAACTTAATAAGAGGATAGCTTTTTTGTCTGGGGATGATTTTACCTATCTAGCTAGTCTTTCGGTTGGAGGAGATGGTTGTATCAGTGTGGTTTCTAACGTATATCCTAAAGCTATGGTAGATATGAGTGAGTGTTATTTTAATGAAAATAACAAGGAAGCTATAAGGTATAATGATATTTTATATCCTGTAGCAGTAGCTATGTTTTGTGAAACTAATCCTACTCCTGTAAAAGCTGCACTTGCTTCCAGGGGACTTATATTAAATACGTTAAGAGAGCCTTTAGTACCAGTAAGTCAGGTTCATTATCAAAGTATAGAAAAGATTTGCCAGCAAGCTGATATAAAACTTAAAGCTTAGAATCTTAAGTAAGATTGACTTTTGAAGAATAGGAAAAGTGTATATGAAATTATGGATTAGTGGATATAAGGGAAGAATGGGACAAAAGATAGCTGAGTGGGCTGTTAAAGAAGAAATAGAAGTTATTGGAGGAGTAGATAAAGACTGGGGATCCTATGATGAAATATCTGGAGCGGATCTAGTAGTGGATTTTTCTTCCCCAGAAGGAAATTTAAAGTTATTTGAATATCTTAGTTCTAATAAAGTAGAAGGAAAAGCAGTGTTAGTTGGTACTACTGGATTAACTGATGAGAGGAAGAAACTTTGGTCTACTCTTGGTAGTAACAATAAAGTTATGGTAGCAGCTAATACTTCTTTGGGAATTATTACACTGATATCAATATTAGGACAAGTAGCAACTAGGTTAAAAGATTTTGATATAGAGATAAGTGAGACTCATCACAGGAATAAAAAAGATGCTCCTAGTGGAACAGCTTTACTTCTAGCTGATGCAATTCAGAAAAAAAGAGCTGGGCTTTATGTTAATACCGATAGAAATAAACTTAGAGATAAAAATGAGATAGGGGTAGTTTCACTAAGAGGTGGAAGTGTATTTGGAGAACACTCGGTAAGGTTTTTATCTGATGAGGAGGAGTTGGAATTTTCTCATAGAGCATTGTCTAGGGATTTATTCGCAAAAGGGGCTATTAGGTTGGTACAGTGGTTGGCGAGTCAGAAAAATGGAAGCTATACCATATATGATTATAAGGAATAGCAAAAAGTGATATCACGCAGATGTCTTTATAATCAAGGTAGATTGATAAAGAATGTAAGGAGAAAGGGGAGAAGTGAAATTTAGACATAAATTAACTATGGTAGGTATTACCTTTTTAGTAATAGTAGCAGTGGGTATTTTTGTTTTAGAAAGGAAAGAAGCAGTGGAAAAACAAAAGAAACTAGAAGCTAGCCCTTTAATGAATCCTGAGTTTTATAAAAATCCTGATTTTTCTTTGATAGATGATTCCATGTATCTAGATGTAATTGAAGAAGGGATCAAACAAAAAAGAAAACAGATAGAAGATATAGTTAATAATAAAGAAGAACCTAGTTTTATAAATACGGTATTTGCTCTGGATCAATCAGGAAAACTACTACAAGATACTGCAGAACTTTTTTTTCATCTGACTTATGCTGCTTTTACTCCTGGTATGGAAGAAGTTGAAGAGACAATCTCTACTAAGATGTCAGAACTTGAAGATGAGATAATGTATAATGAGGGGTTATTTTCTAAGATTAAAGTAGTTTATGATAAAAAAGATAGTTTAAACCTTTCTGGTAAAGAGTTACGTCTACTTGAAACCCTGTATGAAGCTTTTATAAAAAATGGATCTCTTTTATCAGTGGAGGATAAAAAGAAAGTTAAAGATATTAATAAAGAACTAGTTCGTCTAACTACTAAGTTTTCTCAAAACCTGCTCAAAGAATCAGCTTCGGTATATATCTTATTAGAAGAATCTGAAAAAGATAGATTAAAAGGAGTAGCTGAAGATGATATTGCTTCATTTAAAAAAGAAGCTCAAGCTAAGGGAAAATCTGGATATCTTCTAAGCTATATTAATCCTAGGGTAAGAGAAATTTTAAGGGTTGGAGAAGATAGAGAACTTAGAAAAACACTATGGGAGTTTTATCAAAAACAAGGAAGGGATTTAAATAGTGATCTTGTTTTATCTATAATGAAACTAAGAGCTAAAAAAGCAAATATTTTAGGTTTTTCTTCTCACTCGGAATATGTTTTAAAGGGAAACTCTATGGCAGGAAGTCCTAAGGAAGCTAGAGATCTTTTGGAATCTATTCTTCCATATTCTATGTCTAGTATGAAAAAGGATAGGGTAGAGTTAGAGAAATTAGCTAGAAAATTAGAATCTGATCCTGGGTTTGATCTACAAATTTGGGATTGGGCGTATTATACGGAGAAGTTAAGAGAAGAAAGGTTTAATTATAAAGATAGTGATTTGAAGGTGTATTTTAAACTAAGTTCTGTAAGAGATGGAGTGTTTGAAGCTATAAAGAGATTATATGGTTTAGAGTTTATTAAAAGAGATGATATCTCTTTATATTATGATGATTCTAATCATGGGATAGATACCTATGAGGTTAGATCTGATGGAGAAAGTGTAGGGGTACTCTATCTTGATTATTATGCCAGAGCTAATAAGAAAGCTGGAGCTTGGTCTACGAGTATAAGATCTAAACAAGCTGAGTTTGATGAGAGTGGAAAATTTTTAAGATACCAAAATCCTATAGAAGTGGTTGTATTTAATTTCCCAGCTCCAAGTAATGAAGGAGTACTATTATCTTTGAGGGATGTAGAAACTTTTTTCCATGAGATGGGTCATGCTGTAAATGCTTTCTTTATAGATCCTGTATATGCTTCGTTAACTGAATCCTATAGAGATTTTGTAGAACTTCCTTCTCAACTTTTTGAACACTGGGCAACCTCATCGGAATATCTTCCTGAGTATGCTAAACATTATAAAACTCATAAAAGTATAGATTCTAGCTTAGTTAAAAAGATTCAAGACTCTATGATTTTTGATAGAGGATATTTTGTATCTCGTCAGTTATTTTTAGGACTGGAAGATTTAGGATGGCATAGTCTTAGTGAACATGAAATAAATAAGTATGAGTCTGAAGCTTCTTTTGAAGAAGATTATCTAAAAAAACTTGGATTAACTTCGGAATATGATTTTGTTCCTAGAGCTCATCGTTTTTCTCATATAATAAGTACTGGGTATGATTCGAGGTACTATGGTTATATGTGGTCTGATATGTTAGTAGAAGATGCGTATGAGTTGTTCCGTACTCAAGGTATATTTAATCAAAAAGTATCTAGCTCGTTTAGGGATAATATTTTGACTGTTGCAAATAGCCAAGATCCTATGAGTGCGTATGAAAAATTCAGAGGTCGTCGTCCTACGGTGGATGCACTGCTTAGAAAAGAAGGATTTAAAAAATAAATAAAATATTAATTATAGATTATAAGGATGTTTTGAAAAATTCCCTAGGTTTCTTTGGAGCCTAGGGAATTTTATTAGGTTAGGGTTATAGTATTTGAGCTAGGATATTGATATAATAGAATATATAAAAAATGTTGAAAAAGAGGTAGTAAATGAGACAATTTCTTGGAAGTTTAGTAGTACTCATAAGTTTGATTGGTATCAATGGTTGTGAAGGTACTGCGGGACCTACAATTACTTCACAAAATGCTTCTTCTCAGACTATGGCTGCAAATACTATATCTAGCTCTTCTGGTAATTCGAACATTATGGATGTTCTATCATCAGATCCTAGTTCTGTCGTAGATCCTCATATTTCTTCTAGTCAACCCCCACCATCATCATTTTATCCCTCTTCGTCTCAATTCGTCTCAGATCCTTCCGATGAAGAAGAAGAAATATCTGAGATTAGTGTATGTGTATTTTATACAAGAGAAGGTGTTAAAAGTGATATAGATTCAGATGAATGTACATGTCACCATTGTGATGGAGAGTTGAAAATAAAACTTACAGGAGTAGATGAATTTAACTTCTGGGATATGAGTAATAAAACTTGTAAGAGACGTTATCTTATTACAGGAGGGGAAAGGAATCGTTGTGACGGAGCTCATTCTGCCAACGATTCTCAATTAGATGGTCATTATAATGTTGATATTCCAGGAAGTAAGTTTAGTGGTGGAAGTTTTATAAATGGAAAATTTACTTTTAGACCTGTGGAATTTATTCCAAGTAGTGATACATCTTGTTATAAATCTTATAGTTCTAGTAATAAATGTTATCAGGAAAATAAAGACTATAGAGCAAAAAGTGTTCTCTATAGTGTGATTGGAAGAGTCAACGGAAAGTATTTTACACGTAGTCCTAAAAAAATTACGATTGGTTCAACTGCTACTATAAATAGAGATGAGATAGAGCTTTCAAAAAATCCTTCACATTTTGGAGATTGGTGTGAGATCCTTTCAGGTGTTGAACAACCCCTACATAATTAATAAGTACGTAGTGGCCAGGAGTTTAGATAGGATTTTCTCATACGAGAATAGAGCATATTATCTTTACTGCTAATACGAGATTGTTCGTGTTGTTGAATACTATGGAGTTGTTTTTCAGATACCATAACAGTATATTCAAGTTCAGTATCATTAAAAGGAAGAATTTTAAAAGGAATAGATGATTTTTTCCTATCATCACTTCCTTTTATACTGTTATATCTAGCAAGATGATAAGAACCAGGAAGCATTGGAATAGAAAGTTCTGATGATTGAAGATCTGATGTTCTTTCCTTATCTCCTCCTTCAATTCTTACAAGGTCTGTAATAAGATTAGGAATATGTTCATACCTTGTTTTTAAAATAAGTCTTCCTAGATTTATAATATGTTTGTCTCCCACAGGAGTTTTTATTCCCTTAGATCCTTCTATTTCAACATATACAGAGTCTTGAAAATATAGGGTAGGCATATCAGTTACAGATCTAGCAAAATAAGAAGGAGAATCTTTCTCATAAAGGTAAATATTTCTATTTCCTAAACAGTTCCAATCCCAAAGATTACAGTCTGAATTAATCTGAATAGAGTTAACTTTTTTTACTAATAGTTCGTTTTGTTCTGTGGTTACAGTGATTGCTGTAAAAGAATTATCTAGTTTCAGAGAAAGTTGTCCTGGAAGAACAGGGTAGGTCTCATCAAGATTAATCCAATGACCGTCGTTTACTTCTACCAGTGGAGAAGATCCTTGGATGATTCTAAATTGCTCTAAATCTAAAGGTATTACTGGTTGAATCTTGATAAAAGAAGGATTGATAGTAAGAGCTTCTTTCTCTTTTAAATGTAAGGTCTTTAAAGTTCCATTCAGTTCAAGATTAAAATCTCCAGGAAGTAGAAAAGTCCAGTGACCAAATTTTTGTCCTATGGTAACCGAAATCATATCAAGCCTTGAAGATAAAAAGTATGAAGACTCGTCAGATAAAGTTTTATACTCTGGAGAAGAATTAGATACATTCTCAGGAATTTCTACCTTGATGGCAGAAAGGTTATACTCTCTTTTCTCTGATGTTTTTTGATCTGGATCTATACTTATAGAAAAAGGAACCATACCTACAAGAAGTTGATGATTTCCTGCAAATAAGTTTATACTAAACCTGTTTGAAAGAGTTTGTCTAAAATGAGTTTTTTCATATCTACTACACTGAATAGAAAATAAATCACTTGAAGAAACCTCAGTAGGAGGAATAAAACTTACTGTATGAACTCTTTTTATACTATGATGATCTGGTTTTATTATAACAGTATCGTGAGAACAATCTCCTAATAGAAGGTAATGTCCAACAGGAAGAGTTATTTTCTGATTGTATGATCCGTTAGTCTCTGCGGTAAATAATATAGTAGAGCTGGAAGATATTTTGTATATATCAAAAACACCGTCTTGTAATGATTCTACTGTAAGATATCCAGTTTCTTTGTAAGAGGTACAAGACAGAATAGAGTAACTGATTAGTAGTAGTAATAATAAAAAGGATCTCATATTCTGTCTTGTTACCTATGTTATTTTATACCTCGATTTAGTTTTAGAAATTAAGACCTACATATAGGGAGTTTTGGAAAAAAGAAAGTTTTCCAAAGTTATACTCAACTTTTAATCCTGCACTAAGATTTTGGATGTAAGTAAAATCATATTGGAAATTTGCCATAACTCCTGGTGTAAAAGTTATTTTAGTTTGTTTTCCAGAATCTATATAGAATTTCTTAAGAGTTGCAATCCCTAGATTAATTCCACTAGATATAGAAAAACCACCTATAATTTCTTGTTTGTAAGAAGATCCAGCAAAATAATGATGGGTAGTTAAATCAAAATCTACATTATCATCTTTAGTGTAGGTTGTAAAAGCACGATATCCTAGGTTTAATAAAAGAACAGAGCTAGAAGATAGAGGTCTTAACTTGTAAAATAAGGTAAATCCTGAACTTATGGTTCTAACCAGTGAGTTAGAATCTACTGAGATAAAAGTAGCTAGTCCTAGAAGATCTAGTTGAAAGGATATAAGAGTAGACGCAGGATCTACTTTAAATGGAACAGGAGTAGGCGTAGGAGTTTTTTCATTAGTTAGAGCTTCTTTTTTTGAATCATCTTTTTTGTCTTTTTTATTCTCAGATACTTTATTAGAAGTGTGTTTTTGAGTTTCTTCTTTTAGATCACCTGTTTCTTTTGTAGTAGGTTCAACAGTAGAATCTAGAGTGGAAGTATCAGAAGGAAGAGAAGAATTTACTTCTTTTGGTTCTTTTTTAACTTTATTAGTATCTAAGGTTTTGTCTAAAGAACTATCAGAACTAGAAGTAGTAGATAAATTTTCAGAATCTTTCAAAGAAGTAGTAGGTTCAGGATTAAATGGAGGAAGAGAGTCAGTTATAGAATCTTTTGCAGATAATAATGAAGTAAAACTAAATAATAAAGTAGCTAATATAAATATGGTAAATATAGAAAATTTAGATGTTATTTTTGATCTTATAAACATTGTATCTCCTCTTATTTAATAAAAATAAACTAGATGATTAGTTTGAAATCGATTGTATATACTCTGTTTTCAATAGTTCCTGCAAAGTCTCCAGCTTCTAGTGCATAGGTTGCAGCTCTTAAATTAATAAGAATAAGATCGAAGTTTATACCAGCTGTATAATATCCATTATATAAACCTGCTTGAAGTTTTATGTAAGAGTATATATCAAGTTCTAATCCTGTTCCAAATTTTTTAGAAAAATCCATATGTTTATTTAATGAATGAACATCTGCTGCTGCGGTGATAGTAATAGGTCTTGTGTTAATTAATCTAAAACTTACCCCAGTATTTAGAGAAGGATACATGAGCATTTGATCTTTAGGAGTAGCTACTCCTCCAATACTTGTAGCACTTATTCCCAAGGTAGGTTTAAATCTGGATTCAGGTTGAGAAACAAGTACTCCAAGATCTACACCAAACCCACCACCATAGTAATAGTTATCTTTCAAGGATTTTAAATCTGAAAGATCTTGAATATCTACAAGACCCCAGTCACAATTTGCAAGAGCTCCGTAAACATATTTAACAGCTCCACCAACCCTTAATTTATCGTCAAAGAAACTCATAGCAAAACCTACAGGAAGAATTCCTCTAGCTCCTGCATCTATTTTAAGTCCTGGATCCCTTTTAAAAGTAAGTTCTGCTCCTGCATCAACACCTAAAGCTATTCCAAAGTTATATATAGTTAAATAAGGAGTAAAACCTACGTTTAACATAAAGGCAGTACCTAGATTTTTTTCTACAAGATCAAGTACAGCTCCTGATTCATTATTATCCTCTAGATCCTTAATATCCCTGTACAGTGGAATAAAATCAGCAGACATAGCAGCAGTAAATCCTAGAAGTTGGAAATGAACTCCTCCTTTTGAACCAATACCGGCTGGGTTATAAAAAATAGCATTATAATCATCAGCTACAGCTACAAAAGCATTACCCATAGCAAGAGGACGGATCCCAAAATGAGTCCAACCTGTTATAGAAGCGAAGGATAAGACCGGAAAAGACATAAATAAGAATATTGATACAATAAACTGTTTGAACATAGCTGGCCTCTTTGAATTTTTTAATAGAAATATAACTAATTTTTTTAGTATATTAAATAAGTAAACCTTAGTAAGTAATTCTACTAGAAAAACTAAGGTTGGTAAATAGATAAATAGGTATGGTAAGATTAGTATCACTGTGTTTTTAGCTTTGTTTGAAAGCCTTAAGTATAAGATGGTTCATAGAAGAGATTGAGGAATATTTATGTCAAAAGCAGATGTTGCTTCAGAAAGAAAAGAACAGATAGTTAAGGCTACTGTAGACTGTATAAGTAAATATGGTTATCATAATTTTTCTATGCAGGATGTAGCAAGAACAGCAGGAGTAAGTAAGGGTATTATCCATTACTACTTTTTAAATAAAGATGAACTAATGCGGTTTGTTTTGGAGAAAGTATCCCTGGGACTAGAAGGTCAATTTCTAAAAAATATCAATAAAGCCTTATCTCCTGTAGATAAAATAAAAGTGTTTATAGAACTTGCTTTTGAGGTAGTACAAAAAACGAGAGAGTACTATCAAGTTAGTATGGATTTTTGGACTCAAATTAACCAAAAAGAAGATGTACGTCAGATTATATCCAAGCACTATGATGTGGTAAGAGGGTATGGACAAGATGTTATTAAAGAAGGAATAGAATCGGGAGATTTTAAAAAAGTTGATCCTTATGAATACGCTTCATATATTATGGGAGCAATTGACGGAATCAGCCTTCAATGGTTGTTTGATCATGAAAATTATAACTATGAAGCTATGGTTAAGATGGCAAGCAGTGAATTAATCCGTGGACTCCAAAAGTAAAAATAATAATTATCAGTGTAAATAAAAACAAGGATGTGCTAAAATTAATCAATGATTGTGATTAATTTTTATTAGGTATATCTGATTAAAACTTAGTATGTAATAAGAATGGATTTTTATGGATACAGTAAGTACTGAAGATATAGGAGTTATCGTATCAAAGATTGATGCTGGGGAATCTTTAAGTGAACTTCAGATTGAATTTGCTTTAGAGCAATTAGAACAGAAGGAGTGTTGGTCTCCACTTGTTACTCTATTAACAAGACAACTTGGTACTCAAAACATCGTATATTACGTAAAGTTATGTAAGGTATACAATAGATATCTAGGAGATATAGAAAAAACAGTACAGATATGTAATAAAGCTGTTTCTAACCTGAAGTTAAATTATAGACAGTTTCAAAAGTTTTTAGCTACTTTTCTTTTAGAAGAAGATTTTAAATCAGAGGCTATGATTTTAAAAGGAGTTTATACTTCTTTTAATACCCTAAGAGATTCTGAACTAGCACTTGAAAGACTTTGTCTATTGTATGATAAAAAATTATCAAATCCAGATGGAGTACAAGAGGTTTGTAATTTGTTGCTTCAGATTAATCCGTTGAATCTTAAAGCTCTTAAATTTTTTAAAGTACTTTATGTACAGTTAGGGTACTGGGATAAGGTATGTGATGTTTTAAAAAATATGATAAGGGCTTCTTCTTCGAAACAAAATATCTATAGATTTGCACAAGAGTTAGCAGGTCTTTATCTTTATCAACTCGATAAACCTAAAGAAGCTATAAAAATAATTGAAGAGTACTGTTATAATTCACCACTAGATACCTCTATTATGTTATTTGATGCTTATAAGATGACAGAAGACTGGTCTAATTGTTTAAAAGTACTTGATGGAGTACTACAAGTAGCATCTTCTAATGTAGAACAAGCTATAATTCATTATAGAATAGCTAAAGTTTATGAAAGTGTAGGTCAAGCTCAAAACGCTGAAAAAGAATATCAAAGAGCTTTTAAGTTAGATGAAAGTTTTTTGGATCCTTTGGAAGGAATTATAAATCTAAAAGTTTTAACAAGAGATTGGGTAGGTCTTAAAATAGCTCTTATGCATCTTAGTGAATGTGTTAAAAAAGATGAAAACAGAAGAAATATTATGTCGGTGATTGATAGGTTAAATAGTGTAGTGAGATAATTTTAAATTGATAAACTCAAAAACAGATGAAATAAAATGAAACATAATGAAAGAGTAAAAAGAATATATTCATCTTCGGTAATACCTATAGAGTTATCTGATTTTCATTTTCAAGCAAGATCTAGACATTTTAGTAATCTAGATAAAATAGATCTAAATAAATTATCTCAATCATTATATCTTAGATTTATAAACAGTCTTGAGTATCAAAGATTAGATGGGAGTGAATCTGAAAGTATTACAGTAAATAATATAAGCTTTCAGTCAAAGTTTTTTTCTGAAAGAAAAAATATAAGAAAATTTATTGAAATGATATCTAAATATCATTCTGTAATGTATACAGTATATAGTCAGGATAGTTTTTGGGATCAAAACTTTTTTAATTTAAGATATCTTAAAGAAATTTTAAAGAATGTAAATTCATCTTTAGAAGAACAGGAAGAAGAATCTATAGTATCAACTCCTAGATTTTTTAACTCAAAAACTTTAATTAGGTTACAAAATACTTTAATTAGTAATCATACTTCAGATGAAAAGATAAAAAGAAAAACTGAAAGAAGAGAGATTGTAAAAAATATTTATCCACTTGTAGATAATATGTATCAAAAGATGATAAGTTCTTTGTCTACTCATCAAGAGGTAGTTTTTCAACAAAAAGGCTTTTCTACTCTATCATTACTTGAAGAAAATAAAAAAGTATTTATGAAAGATGTATCTTTATTTAAAAGGTATAAAAAAGATCTTTCTTGTGATGATGGATGGGGGGTATTTAGTTTTGTAACTTCAGGAAAGAAGCGTCAGGTTGTATGTCATGAATATATGATGATGGAAGATTATCTTGATTATGACTTTAATAAAAATATTTTAGAATCTGTAAATGAATGTTTAGATGGAATAGGAAAACAAGTAACAGATTTAAAAAATCTTGTACTTGTATGTCCAGATTGGGATATAGCATCTCATATACTTAAACCTTTTTTTGATTATGGTATAGATTACACAAAGGTATCTATGGATGATATGATAGTTGGATGGAATCCAACTATCTCAACACTTAATTTTCTATATACACAAGGAGTCTCGGTTCTTATAAAATTTGATTCATTTCCTTATTATGAGATTTATCTTATAGAATAATCTAGTTTTTAGATTGGGTATTGTTAGTTGTAAGAGCTAGTAAGAATAAAAGTTGGTGAGTTATGAACGAAGAAAATAAGAAAGATGAAAAAATTATATTCTATGAATTAAATTTTGAAGGATCTTGTTTTGAATCTAGATGGGAAGAAGAATTTAATAAATTAGATGAATTTATAGATTCTTCTTTAAAGGAATCTTTGGATGATGATATATATAATAAGGTGGTATCTGGGTACTATGAGAAGCATGAGACATCTTCTCGACCAGAGAATGATAAAGCTCACTATCATAGGTTGAAAAGTCTTTCTTCTAAATTATTTAAAAGATCAAGTAGTAAAACTAGACAAATAGAAAATGAGTTTAAAGGACTAGATTATTCAAAAACAGTGATATTTGTTCAGAATAAAAGTATTTCTGAGTTTGATAGTCAGACAAGAGCTGATGAGATTAGAACTTCTTTTAGAAAAGAAGAGTTTTTAAAGTTTTTACGTTTAGAACATATGATATCAAAACTATCTATATCTTCAGGGATAAGATGGGTATATGTTTTGAACGCCAATTGTATTGGTCCTTTTTTTAGTTTTGTTTTAGGATGTGATAAGATTCTATCTTTTGATACTACCGTTAAAGTTGGTTTTGAAGCAAAAGAAGGGGGATATCTTCCTCCATCAGGAGGAAGAGTTGATAAAGAAGTTTTGATTCAAAATATAGTAGAAAACTATCAACCAGTATTTACCAGCTATTTTGCGTATAAGAAACATATTTTTGATTACTGTGGTAAGTATGCAGATTGGCGTAATAATGTAGAAGCTTTTATAGATACTGATATTTTGACATCTAAACCTAATATTATGATAAATGTGAAAGAGATAGAATCTATAAAAAGAAATACTGATAGAAAGTTTTTAAAGTTTTGTGGACTTTATGGGATTCCAAATATTTTTGATAAAGAACAGGTATCTTCCTATTCTTTTTATAATGAACATATAAGAAATAAATTTAAATCTATGTCTCCAGTTATGAGGTTGGCTATATCTGCTTATCTTAATGCAAGACAAATGTATTCATTTGGATATAGTTCTTTTTTAGATGAAAAGATTGGATTTTCTAATTACAGTATAGAAAATGAAAATATGTATCAAAAAGAAAGAGCTTTAAAAGAAAATTCAACTCTAAATAAGAAAGTATACATAGATTTAGATCAGATTCTTCCTCCTCTGGAACCTATGTTAAATCTTATAAAGAGCGGGTATTCGTTGGTATTTTTTTCTTCTTCTTCTTCTACACTTGTTAGTTTGATGGATTTATTCTTTTTAAGACTTACAAATCAAGAACTAGATTTAGATGTTGAAAAAAGTGTAGTGTTATCTCGTTTATTTTGGTTTGTAGGAAGATTAAGATATAAAGATGGTTTTATTTTAAAATGGATATCAAATGAAGAGGTAGTTTTATCATATAAAGATCAACAACAATATGTATTTAATACTCTTTATAAAAAGGATTCAGTATACCTACCTAATTGGTGTGAGTTTGAAGTAGATTCTGTAGAACATCCTGAACAGTGTTTGGATCAATCCATTAATGAATTAATTACCACTATGATTAAACCTCCTATATTTGCAAAGACTGTAAATAGGTTAAGTTTATCTGTATTTATTAAATCATGGTTTTTAGAAAAATTAATTAAATACTCTGTTAAAGCAGAACTAGATATTATGGATTTACTGAGTATTTTGGAAGAGTTTGGATGGGGGGTAGTTTCTTCTGATATATGTTGGGATAAATTTATGATCTCTAGACAAGAAAGAATTATGGCAACTGGTATTGATGTATATAAAGATAAGATTGCCATCGGAGATGAAGAACTAGATAGAGAAATTTTAGCTATGAACGTATGGAAAGAAGTATATATCTACTCTCCTAAAGTAAGTAGAAAACAGAAGTTATCTAGAGTAGATATAAATATATATTTTGTAAATCTTGCTAGATATATGAAAAATCTTATTTATAAAAATGGATATGTTGCTTCCTCATATCTAGCAGGACAACTTGTAAGAGAATGTCTAGGAATAGATGAAAGTAGTAGATACTATTTGAAAAAATCTGGTATGTATCTAACGAAACTTGTATAAATTTATCAAATTTATAAGTAAGATATCTTGTATTTTTATATGAATTTTTGTTTTTATACCAAAAAATAATTGTAAACTAAATAATATATAGATCGAAAAC
>CACXFL010000018.1 GCA_902766925.1 uncultured bacterium
CCGATGTAGACGGATTTGCAATCCGCTTCCTAGCCACTTGGATAAGACGCCATAGATGTAGTAAAACCACCAAGTAATTAATTAGTACCATAGGACATTGAAGCTGTCAAATCTAATTAATATCTTAGTCCGAATATCGGCTCAATTCTTTAAAAAACTTTTGCTGATTTACAGTGTCAGTCTTATTTTGAAATGTTTTGGAGATATTCTTGTAACAACTGTTTAAATTCTTGTGTTAACATGTACCTTCTATGATTAGTATTAGAAGTTTCCATAACCCAGTTTATTTTTTTGAGCACAAGTATTGCATCACTAACAGTTGCAAGCCCTACTGTTTTTGATTTTTCAGTTGCTAGTGAATTTAAGTAATCTTGAATTACTGGACTAGTTGGAGCTTCTTTGGTTTTCATAAGATAACACAATATTAAGATTTGTCTTTGAGTTTTTTTAGAGGTAACTATAAGTCCTGTTTTACCTACCAAACGGGTTCCAATAAATTTTATAAAATCTTCATTAATTTTTATTTGTAGTTCATCAGATATTGATTTAGTAACTAATTTAGTTTTTTCATATTCATGAAAAAAAGTATCCGATAATCTATAAACGGAGGATGATGGACTATGATCTATTTGGTATTCCTTAACTATAATACCTTTATTTATTAATCTTTGGAGATAATATTTTGTTGTATCTTGTATTTTTTGAAGATACGCTTTCTTTTTACTAGGAAGGTGAAAATGATCTAATTTTTCCTTGTCAGTTAATTGTCCATTCCAAACTTTAGTAAGCATGTCATGGATAGTTTTGTAATTTATAATACGATGTTGAAAAAAAAGATTTATTATTGCTATCAAACGATCCATTGTATCAAGATCAGATAATAATTCATGATTGATTAATAAATTTCTAATATTATCTATTTGTTCTTTTTGACTAACGCTATCAAGCTCCTCATAATCAAGTATAGAGTTCATAAAATTACGGATTAAAATTGAATTAAATACTATATTGGAAAAATCACTTACTTCTTTTGTATTTTTATTTTCTTTTAAACTCAAAAGATCTTCAAGTATCATAGTTGATATTTTAATTTCAGATGAGTATCTACCGTGTAATTGAGATAAAAACCAAATCAACTTTTTTTTGTCTTTTATGGATAGTTTGACATATTCTTCTTTAAATTTATCAACATCATCTAGAGATGATACTACATCAAATAATAGTTTGTTATTATCATCAAAACTATCCCTTATACTATTGAGTTGTGAGTTATAGAATTTTAATTCAGGGACTAATGTTTTCTGTGAGTCATTATTTAAATTGTGGTTTGAGTTAGCAAAATTAAAAACTTCTTCTCTATCAACTAAATTATAATAAAGATAAAGCCAAAATATAAAACTATTTTTAGATTCTTGTAATTTTTTTTGTAAATCGAAATTTTCTAGGAAATAATAAGTGTAATATCTACGTTTTATATCGTTTGAGGAAGATTCTTCATCCTGTTCTATTAGTTTTTTTAAAACTACCATAAGTTGATCTTCAGAAAAATTGTCCATCGTTTCGAATAATTTAATAATAATTTCTTCAAAAGATCTTATATATAAACCTATCAAATCTAAAGATAGTGACATATCAATACTATCAATATCATTAACGAATTTTTCGATAGTTTGACGAATTTTTTTTGTTGTAATGATAGTATAAAAATTATTATCATTGATAAACTCTTCATTTTGTAAAGACTCTAAAGGAGTACCACCACGAAGCCAAAGGATATGTTTATGTAAAAATTCCAAACCTGAATTTGAATATGGAAAATCATTCTTTAATTTTATAGCAGTAACTACAACGTCAGAAAAATTTTCAATGTTTGTATCATCAATTCCATCAGAAAAGTTTTTAATTTTTAGTAATAATTTTTTTAATTTATCTTCAATATCATATATCCAATATCTATAACCTCCTAGGTTACCTTGAAGAAGGTTGTGCCCCCATTCGAAGTGTTCTCTAAATTTTTCAATATCTGTTTTAAAATGTTCGCCTACTTTAAATATAACGTTATCTTTAACAGCATTATAGGGTTTCTTTAAAAAGAACCTTGCTTCAGCTGGATCCTTAAAAAAGTAGTCAAACATTTTTGAACTACCAATAGATAACTGATAGTAGATTGTCCAATAAATGTATGTAAGAATATCTACATCTTCATAATTTATATTTTTTCTTTGTGTTACGACCCCTTCATACAGTTTGTCAACCAATTGAAACACTTTTGTATAATTTTCTTGAATTTGATCTAAAATAATTTCACCATGTAAACTTGTAAATGCTGAAGAAGTGTTAGAAAGAGATCGCATTATTGATATACAATCCATTGATACTTCGTTATTTCTATTTTTATAAGAATTTTTTGCTGAAGTTAGAGATTTATATGAGGAATTATCATCTGCCCAAAGATGTGTGCTTACTAATAAAATGAATAAGATAAAAGAATATCTTAAAAAAAACATAGTAACTCCTAATTTGTTTTAGAAAATAAGTATAATTAAAAGATGTTTTGGGTTGTTTAGTTGAGGAATTTTTGTACAACGCATCTATGAAAATGTCAAGAAATATCGGTAGTAACGAGATATTTTTTATTTGTGTAAATAATAAAGTTTTTGTTGTAAATTTTATTCGCTTTTTTTATTAGTTGTTTGAGTCTAGTATTTAGCTTCTAATCTATCTAAAATCATATCTAATAAAAAATCATCCATACAATTTAGAAAGAATTAAGATTAGTAAAATAAGTTGTAAAATATAAATATTTTTTTATACTTTTTTTACTGTTAGTAGTATTTTTTAAGTAGTGATAAAATACCATAACCGGTAAGGTATTTGAAAAAAAACTGAGGATATAAAAATGGATAAAAATAATTTAGCTAATAAATCCAGTATAAAGAGAGTTATGCTTACTAATACTTTAACAGGTAAAAAAGAAGAACTTATTCCTGTAGAAGAAGGAAAGATAAAAATGTATGCCTGTGGAGTTACTGTATATGATCACTGCCATATTGGTCATGCGTTGCAGGCTATATTTTTTGATGTAATAAGAAGATTCTTAACCTACATAGGATATGATGTAACCTATGTAAGAAACTATACAGATATTGATGATAAGATAATAAACAAAGCTAAGGAACTTGGAATCTCTCCTTTGGAACTATCCAAGAAGATGATCATATCTTCTGATGAAGATATGTCAGCTATTGGATGTCTTACTCCTAGTTTTACTCCTAAGGTATCTGAGGTTATTCCTGATATTATAAATATGGTTCAAACACTTATTGATAAGGGATACGCCTATGATAATGGTAAAGGGGATGTTTACTACAGAGTTAGAAAAAAACTCGATTATGGAAAACTCTCTCATCAAAACCTAGATCAGATACGTTCTAACAGTAGAGAACTTAATTCTTCTGATAAGGAAGATGATCTAGATTTTGCTTTGTGGAAAGCTGACAGCGGTGTTGATTCTAGCTGGTCCAGTCCTTGGGGAATGGGAAGACCAGGCTGGCATATAGAGTGTTCTACTATGGCTAAGAAGTTTTTAGGAGATTCGATAGATATACATGGTGGAGGAAGAGATTTAGTATTTCCACATCATGAAAATGAGATAGCTCAATCTGAGGCTTGTAACGGGGTTCCTTTTGCTAGGTATTGGATTCATTGTGGACTTCTTACTATCAATAAACAAAAAATGTCTAAAAGTTTAGGAAATCATCTTTTTATAAAGGATTTTTTAAAGTCTTGGGATTATGAAATACTAAGACTCACAATACTTCTTAATAACTATTCTTCAAATGTAGATTTTTCAAACTCAGTGTTTTTAAACTCACATAAAAGACTGTATTACTATTATACAACTTGTTCGAAACTGTCTGAGATTAAAAATCAAATGAATTATACTGATAAAGATCTGGTTTTAAAAGGTCATGAGGATATTTTAAATTTAAAGGAAGAGTTTGTGGATATTATGTGTGATGATTTTAATAGTTGTGAAGCTATTGCTTGTTTAAATAAAGCATTTAAAAGAAGTCAGGAACTTCTGCGACTAAAAAAATCAGCGTCTAGATCTAAAACAGCTGGGTTGTACTTAGATACTTTCAAAGAACTGTTTGGGGTATTTGGACTTTTAACTCATCCTTTCCAGGAAAAATCTCAGTATCTAAAAGAATCTTTGCTTCCAAGTTTATCTATAACTAAGGAAGAAATAGAATCTCTAATAGATAAAAGAAACGAAGCTAGATCTCAAAAAAACTATGAGTTATCAGATAGTATTAGAAATGAACTTTCTTCCAAAGGAATTGAAGTAATGGATACTCCTTCTGGAACTGAGTGGATGATTAATGTAGATAAGTAAAATAGAGCTGATTTGAATGGTAGATGATAATATCCAAGGTATCTTAGGTATTATGTGGGTCTTGGTGTATCAAATAAGTAGGGTTAGGTATAATAATTTTATTCTTGAAGTCGGCCCTAGTGAAAACGGAATGAACGTATATGCTTAGAATACGATGTAGTTTATGATTATGTTGATGATAAATAGACTTTCTAATCTTTTCTTAGAAATAAGGGACGGAAGAATCAGGGATGAAATATTAATCTATTTTTATAGAGTTTTTTTTCATAAAAATAGAAGTGAGTAAAACTATTTTAGTTGGTATTTAAAGAGTAAATATAAGTTGATTAAAAAATATGATACTAAATTTTTTTAAATCTTATTAGCTTGCTCAGAAGTGTAAAACTATGATACCTAGGTAAATAAGAAATAACTAGTATTAACTCATATCTTTTATCTTGGGGGTAGGTGTATGATTAGGTGTATAGTAAAGGGAAGTTTACCGTTATCTATTCTGTTTATGGTTATGGGGTTATTATGGAATGGATTAGCTTTTTCTTCGGAATACGATTGTGAAGAATTATTTTTCCAGAGTTATCAAGAAAATGAAATTGATTATGTACCTATACGTGATTTATTAAATCAGAAATCTTCTTCATTTGAAAGATTTAAAACTTTCACTAATTATATAGGAAAAGATGTATATGTAACAAGGACTACCCCAGAAGAATCTACTGCTTTTTCAAGTTCATTTATACGTGATGTTTATACTCCAGCTAAATCAGTGGTAGGAGTAGCATATGTTGTAGGAGGATCGTTTAGTCTGGAAGAAGCTTCTATTATAAATAAGATACAAGAACTTAGATATACTAGTGAAGGAAAACATAATACGGATGTTTTTTATTACGCTCTTATGGCTATTAAAGACAAAGATCAAAAATTTTATTCAGATATAATTTATTTTATAGAAGAATTTCTTGACTGGGATCCTCTAAATTTTAAGGAAGACAATTGGTTAAAAAAAGATGCCAATAGAGATCAAGGACTTCAAGACCCTGAAATTGAAACTCTCATTTATAAACTTAATGAGACATCAGGAGTTTTAGATCGTATTACGGATATGAGTAAAAAAATTCTAAAAAAAATACGCTCATCAAAGTATTCTAAGAATTTGTATTGTGAAGATGATGCGATGGGAAATGCATTGTTTTTTGTTTTATCTTATCTATATTATAATTATTATGCGGATGTTTATGTATCATTCGAATGTTCGGGAGTAGTTCTTTCACATAATATACTTCTTACTGCTGCAAAATGTTTGTATAATGCAGCATACTTACAATTTGTTCATAACGGTAAAGAATATAATTCTATAAAACATGAGATCAATCCTAACTATATTTACGATAGTACAAGATCCAACATAAGAGATACTATTAGAGATATTCCTTCTGAATCAGATATGGGTATTGCAATATTTCCAAATTATACTTTCGGTGATATTTTACCTGCAGTTATATCCTTTAGGGAGATTAATGATGGTGAAGAGCTGATATCCTCTGCTTGTAGATTAACAGAAGGAGTAGCTAAGATTTCTTTTTTAAAGAAAGGAACTGTAAACTTTAATATGCTTAATATAGCTGATCCTAAACCTAAACAATTGAGAGTAGGATCTGGTGAAATTGGAGGAGCAGTCTTTGATAGTAATGATAAATTAGTAGGATCTATTTCATCATTAATATGGTCTGAAGATAATCAAAAGCCTTATAATATGTATGCTCTTACATTTTCTGATTCTAATAAGAAGTTTTTGA
>CACXFL010000019.1 GCA_902766925.1 uncultured bacterium
CAAATAAAACAAGCTCTTATATACGATATTTCTAAACTATTTTTTGTAATGGATGAAAGATTTTCATCCATTACAAAAGATATAGATCTTATTGATTATCTAAATAGAATCCAGTTTCCTTATTATGTAGAAGATAAGGATATGATAGAAAAAACTGATACCTTACTTAGTCTATTATTTTTAATGGTTGATTATATAAAACTTCCTAAAAAATCAAAAATAAACTCTACTTTACTATCTGAATCTGATGATAATTTTAATAACGAGACACAACAAGCTCTTACCACTAAACGACATTGGTTAACAGATGCTGTAATGAGACTACTTTATAATACAGAAGAAGATAATTTTACCGTAGGAATTCAAAATATTTTAGATACTATTCCTATAGGAACAGAACAAGACAGACTGTTTCCTGTAAGAGAGAAAAAACAACATGCAATTTTAGCTCAAGCTCTCTACAGTAGGGATTCTAAGCTTATAAGTGGAGTTTTTGGTAACAGTGAGATTATAAGAAACTTCTCCAGAAAAATTTATTCAGCATATTTAAAAAGGTTAGAACCTATTTTTCTTTATGAACTACTACTATCAAATGTAATAGATCCTTCATTAAAATTAAAATTCTATAAGCTTATTCATGATATACTGACAGAAGACTCTATATATAACACTGGTATAGATTATGAGGAATACTCCCAAACAAAAATAAAAGAAAGTTTAACTGAGCCTATTTTGGAACTTATCTACACTTATCAAGCAAGAAAAGATTTAATTCCAGGTTTTTTAAAAAAACAGTTATATAAAAATCCATTTACTTTTTTTAACATGGTATTTGATGATATTTTAAATAGAAAAGTTCAAATCATCGAACTACTTCATTGCCTCAACAAACTTAAAAATATGCCACGGATATCAAATCAAAAACAAGTTCATCAGAAGATCTACCTTGTAAATCTTTTTGATTCTATCATCTCTGAAATATTTGAATGCGACGATCTACTTACAAAACTTGCTCTTCTTGATTGTCTTACTAAGTTTCCTTCTTCACTAAATTCTAAAAGGATAATAGATAAAATTATTTTATTTTTTAATGAAGAATCCATAGTATTTAATACCACAAAATCATGGGATGAAATTTTAGGTAAAATAAAAGAAGATATCATCTCTACTTTTAAAAAGAATCCTTATAGTGCTTATTCTAAAACTTCAAGTCTTTATGCTTATGGAGCTAATTATGATAGTGAACATACTCCTAAATTTAATCCTCAAGCTTTTATTTCAGAAAGTATAGATGGAAATGAATCATTTGATATTAATGTAGATGAAAGTGTTCATCCACTGGTTCTAGGATATAGTGATTGGATAGACGCTTCAGATTTTATAGGACTTAAATATTTTGATGTAATATCAAGTATTTCTTCTACAGATTCTGAGTTTATAGATTTTCAAAAATTTATATCTATTCTTTCAGATTGGTGGAATAACTACCATAGATATTTATATAATCCTTTTCTAACTCAAATACAAATAGACCGTAAGTATGAAAAAATCATCTACTCTATACTATCGACTGTTCCTGTAGAATATCAAAAAGCAGTGATTCCTTTGATTGTTAAGATTTCAAGACATACTAATGTGTTCGATAAGATAGAAGATGTTCTTCCTCAAAATACCAAAGATTTAATTAAAGAATATGAGGAAGAAGAAAAAAGATTTGGTATAAGACACTGTTATGAGCTTTTTTCAAATTGATTTTAATCTAGGTTGATACATAAAATTTAAGAGGAAAAGAAAAACATTTCCTCTTAAATTTTATATAAACTAAATTTGAAAAAATATCTTCTACAACCCTAAATCTGTAGGAACAGACACTGATGTCTCTCCAGGAATACCTAGTTTACCATTAGTTCCATCGCCAAAACATTTAACTCTTCCACGTTTTGTAAGAACACAACCAAAACCATCTCCAACTGTTAGAATTTTAATTCTATCTGTTTGAGCTATTTTAGTTAGACTACCGTTATCTACTTTAGATTTGTTACCAAGTTGTCCTTTATCATTAAGTCCCTTACATTGAACTACACCTGTAGTAGATAAAAAGCACATAGAAGAGGATCCTATAGCAAGGGTTTTAACTTTTGGCATAGAAGAAGGGTTTACGTTTTGAGGGGTTTTTACAGGAGTTTTATCTCCAAACAAAATAGAAGATTGTCCCCAACAATTTGCAGTTCCTTTTCCTGTTAAGGTACAAGTTACATCTGTATTTAAAACTAAAGCTTGAACTGGGGATGAATCTTTTAACTTAATTGTAACAGGAGTTTTTTGTATTTTATCTTTTACTCCAAGAATTTGTCCTCTATCATTAGCACCCCAACATTTTACCTTACCATCTGCTAGAAGAACACAAGCGTGATGGTATCCTGCTCTTAGACTTATAGCTTGATCTTTAGGAGCTAGAGCAACATCTACAGGGGTACTTTTTTTCTTTAAACTTCCATCTCCGAGTTGTCCTTGATCGTTAGCTCCCCAGCATTTTACCTTACCATTTTTTAAAAGAGCACATGAAAAATTAGATCCAAGTGCCAATGCTTTAACTGGTTGTTTAGGTTCCATTTTAACTGTTACCAGGGAAGAACTTGTTTTAAAATCAGCCGATCCGATCTGTCCCCAACTTCCTTCTCCCCAGCATTTAATATCATCACCATCTGTCAAAAGACAGTTATGATAACTTCCTGCAGCTATTCCTCTTACCGTGAATTTTTCATCTAGATTAATATCTGTAGGAACATTTAAAACTTCATCAGCTCCATTTTCTTTAAATTTAGAACTTCCCCAACACTTAACTTCTGATTTTTGAGTAAGTACACAACTATGAGACCTTCCTGATACCAAGGAATACACATTAGATGAAGCTTCAGTTTTTGATTTAGTTTTAACCTTAGAAACACTTCGTGAAACATCACTTTCTAGAACATCCAAAGAAGAAGTATCTTGGTTTTTTGAAGCACATGAAATAACAAACAGGACTGAAAGAACGAAGCTAAGAAGTCTTTTCATATTTTTCCTCTCTATGACAAATACACCAATAATTTTTTATTATAACTCTTACAGAAAAAGAATAAACATGGAAAATTTTATACTTTTTTAAAAAAATTGTTTATACCGTAATAAAACTAGGAAGTTTTATAGTTTTTATGAGTTAGTATTTTTTCTCTCCTCTTATTTGGTAATAATTGTTATAATTAGCTGAGAGTAAATGAATTTTAGGTTAGACAATGAATCAAGTTAAGTTAAAAATATTTTTTTCTTGTTTAGTTATTTTTGCCTCACTGGTACTTATTTTAGGTATTTTTAGAGGAGAAAGTTCTGTAGGAACTTATTTTGATCTTAAAAATACTAAAACGGTACTCATAAAGCGGGTTCAACAACTTAAACAAGAAAACAAAGAACTATCCAGTGAGATTCAAAAGATTAGAGAATCTCCGATGTATGCTAAAAAGGTTTTAAAAGATAGGTATCATACTTTAAATGATGATGAAAGTTTAATATTTTTACCAGATTAAGGAGTACTAAATTGAAGAAGCTATTGTTAGTAATCATGTCAGTGCAGTTTATGTTGGTACTAGGAGCTTGTTCTGAAAGTTCCAACTTCAATAAAATTCTTATTCCATCTACTACTGAAGATAGTTTTACTTATTTGTATAGCCAAGCAAAACAAGCTTATGATCATGGGAATATAGAAAAAGCAAATAAATATGCTCTTGCAGCTCATAAGATCTTTCCAGATAATGCTGATAATAATATTGTTCTAGGACTTAGCTATCTTGATTTTTCAGGAATGAGTGCAATAAAAATTGTTAGAGCTATAGTTGAAGATTCTGATGCAAAGAAGAAAGAAAAAGAAGAAAAAGAACATCAAGTTAGTGAGGGGTTAGAACGAACAAATTCTGAGGAAGAAGCTGCAGAAGGACAGGTAGTAAATTCATCTAGTTCTAATTCCGATAAAAGTGAGTTTTTTAAATTCTTTACTACAATGAGAACTGCTTTTAACCTTACTGATCAAGAAATTCAAAAATTAGGTACTATTCGTCCTGTACCAGAAGATCTAGATAGATTTGCAGGGTATGATGTATTGATTCCTGATAGTGCCCAAAAAATAAGAAATAGTTCCAAAAATTATACTATCGAGCAGCTTAAATCTTTAAAACAAGTGATATGTCAGTATATAGAGGATGATTCAGGTTTAAAAAACGAATCTGACTGTAAGGCTAACCCTCTTCTTATATCTAAATTATCCTTAAAAAATAAAAGACAATTTAATCTTCTATGGGGATTTACTCACTTGAATGAAGCTATTATTCTTGCTGCAGGAATTTTCTATACTGTACCTGGACAATCAGATTTTTCTTTGATGTTAAAATCTAATACTCTAAAAGAATTAGTAACTGAAAAGACTAATGCAGGGGTTATAGAATATTTAAAGTATCTTACAAATTATATAACAGATGTTAAAGATATCCTAGATGGAGATTCTACACACGATTCAGCATTTGTTGGAGTTATAAAAGATTTAATTATCGCTGGAGCAAGTATAACAGCTGCGATGACAGACAAAGCTAAAAATGACGATAACGATAAAAACTATCTGAAAAAGATTACTAATAAGATAGATAAATTACTGGAAGCTAAAAATCATATTGATTTAATCAATACGACTGATACCAAGGAAAACAAGGAAAACCAAGCAATGCAAAACGATCTTTTAAAAGCTGCAAATAAAAAGATCTGTAAACAAATTAATGAGCTTACCTTAGATGAAGAAGGGCATGTAATAGCAGAAATTGATGATGCAAAAAGGGAAGAATTATGTGCTCAGTACGATCTTTTAACAGGAGTTTACCAAATGGCTAGACCTACTATATGCGATGATCCAGATCCTGAAACTGGAGAATATGTTCATAACTGTGATAAATACGGGGAAGAAAACAAGGTAAAGGATAAAAATAAAGAAAATTAGTATGTGATGATAGATATAGATACCTATCACACTATCCATATAGATAGGATACGCTTTTTAGAGCGTATCCTTTTTTTATGTTGAATTTAATCTATATATGAATGATAATAGTCCATCAGTAAAAAAGCTGAGACTGGTAAAGTTGTTAATGTTTAATTAAGGAGTACGATATGAAAAAGTTTTATAACTTAGCTCCTGGTCCTACTGAAGTACCACCAGAACTACTGTTAGCAAGTGCGAAACCAACAATTCACCATAGAACAAAAGAATTCTCGCAACTTTTTAAATCGGTATCCTCGTCGTTAAAATCTATATTTAAAACTCAAAATGATGTTTATATTCTAGTATCTTCTGGGACAGGAGCCATGGAAATGGCTGTAGCTAATGTTTTGAGTGCTTCTGATAAAGCCTATGTTATTGATGCTGGTAAATTTGGAGAACGTTGGGGACAGATATGTAAAACATACGGGGTTGATACCTATATAGAAAAGTTAGAGTGGGGATCCTGTTATGATGTATCTATGTTAGAAAATTATCTGAGTAAAAATCCCGATTGTCGTGCTGTATTTACTCAGTTATCTGAATCTGCTAGTGCTTCTACTCTTCCTATAAAGGAGATAGCTCAAATTACAGCTAAGTACCCAGATTGTGTATTGGTTGTAGATGCTGTTTCAGGACTACTGGCTCAGGATATTCGTATGGACGAATGGGGAGTAGATGTTTTATTATCTGGTTCACAAAAAGCCTTGATGCTTCCTCCAGGGCTTGCTTTTATAAGTTTTTCTCCTAAAGCCGAACGTGCTAATGAAAGATCTAACTTACCTAAATTCTATTTTGATTATAAAAAGTATAAAAAGAATTTAGAAAAAGATACCTCTCCTTTTACTATGGCAGTTAATATGATCTATGCACTTCAGTGGTCACTACATCGAATCGATGAGGAAGGTGGGGTTGATACCATACTTGAAAAAACTCAAAAATATGCTGAAGCTTTTAGAGCTGGGGTTCAGGCTATAGGGCTAAAGCTTCTATCATCTTGTCCTGTAAACGGACTTACAGCTGTAGTAGTTCCTGAAGGAATTGATGGAAAGAAATTAAAAGAGGAATTCTATACTCGTTTTGGGATAACTATAGCAGGTGGTCAGGATAAATATGCTGGTAAAATTATAAGGGTTGCTCACATGGGTTATTTTGCTCCATCGGATGTAATCTTAGCACTAAGTGCTTTAGAGATGTTGTTGTTTGATATGGGGTATAAGTTAGAACTCGGTAAAGGAGTTGCTACTGCAGAACGTCTTTTATATAAAGGTTGTTAAAGAAAGGTAAAAAACATATGGATATGAATACGAATATTGATACAAACACAAATTTAAGTACTGGTATAAATCTAGGTATTGATACCGGAAAGAATCCTTCTTTGGCTCATAGAAGGGTTCTTGTATGTGATAATATCACTCAAGAATCTATAGAACTCATGAAATCCAGAGGTCTTGATATTGATGTAAAACTAGGATTAAAAGAAACTGAACTTACAAATATTATTTCTGATTATGATGCTGTAATTGTAAGAAGTGCTACAAAAATTACGGCTCCTATAATTAATTCTTCATCTCGTTTAAAACTTATTGTAAGGGGGGGAGTAGGAATAGATAATATAGATCTAGTCAGTGCTAAAGCTAAAAATATCACTGTTATGAATACTCCTGATGCTTCTACTAACTCTGTTGC
>CACXFL010000020.1 GCA_902766925.1 uncultured bacterium
CTTTTATTTTTCTTCTTATGTGTTATAGTATTTGGGCTTATAGTTAGAAAGTTAATTTTAACTAGATCTTAGCTTTTGACAGTAGGTTTTTTGTAGGTATCCTTGTTTGGATAAGGTTTTAGGGTTTTAAGGAGTGATTGGATGGCTCGTGTTTCTATTGAAGATTGTTTAAAGTACGTAGAAAATAGATTTGCTTTGGTTGCTATAGCTTCTGATAGGGCTAGAAAATTAATGGGAGGAGCTTCTCCTTTACTTAAGGTAAAAAATAAAGAGATAGTTACTGCTCTTAGAGAAATAGCAGAAGATTTGGTGGTAGGTTCTGATGTTAAAGAAGTAAATGATTCAGAAGAAAAATTTGAAACAAAAGAAGTATCAAATGAAGTAACAGAAGAGTTATCTGAAACAGGTTACTCTGTTGAAGAAAGTCAAGATCAAGATTCTGCTGAGCAAGATGATAGTGATGAAGAATCTAGTGATGATAAGGGTTCTGAAGAATAAAAAGTAGTGATGTATTTTCCATGTACCTTAGGGTATGTGTTTTATACATATTATATTTTAGAAGTATCCCCGGTTGTAAAACCGGGGATACTTTTTTAGTTTCTGTTGTTATAAACTATATGTTAAAATACCTCTATGTATACAGAGATATAAGGAAGTTTTTAATCTATTAGGTAGAGGATAAAATGATAAAAAGTCCAAGGATTAGGTCCAGAGTTCTTTCGGTTATATGTTTAGGGGTATTTTTTTGTTTCACTCAGGCTTATTCTGAGTCTGTAGATATAAAACAAATGACAGCTAAAGCTCAAGAACTTCAATCTCAGGATAGAATGCAAGAAGCAGCAAAGGTATATCTAACTATTCTTAATAGTTATCCTAATCATGAACCTACCCTTATAAATTATGCAAAGTTATTGTATAGGATGGATAAAACAAGTGAAGCTTGTGTAATATTTTCGAAAGTTAATTTAAATCATTTGGATACTGCGACAACCTATGAATACGGGTTATCTCATTTCTGGCAAAAAAAATATGCTACTTCTTATGCTGCTTTTAAAAGAATTCCTCCTGGAGATCCTCTAGCGGATCTATCATCTTATTATGGAGCTATCAGTGCATTTAAATTAAAAAGATATACCGAAGCTGATTATATGATGAATAAAGCTGTAGTACTTCCAGAATCCTTGCAGGAAAGTAAGAAAAACTATCAAAAATATATTGCTGAGATGAAAAATTTTGATGAGCAAAAAAGATTAAGAGAGGAAACTCAACTTGAAAAACGTCGTGCTATAGCAGAGATGAATGAGAGAAAAAGGTTGCAAGAAGAAGCAAATACCAAGGCTAGATTAGAAAATGCTGAAAATAAAAGAGTCCAACAAAGAAATCAAGCTCAGATGCAGGCAGGACAATCTCAACAAGGTATAAATAAAAAACAACAACAAGATATTTTAAAAAAGAGAGTGAAAATAAAAACTAAAACAGCTCCTTCTGAGATTTTTCATACGATCGAGAAAGAGGCTCTAATAGGGTATACTTATAAGAATGAAAGATACCAATTTTTTGATTATGGTAGTAGTAGTTCTACTAATAATAAGGTTAATTTTTCTTTTAAAAATGCACCTGTATTCTTTTTTGGTAGAAATAATCCTTCTATTCTTGGTTTTCAACTAGAAGTAGGAGGGGGATATTCTATAAGTGATGGTGTAGAACATAGAACTTTTGCTAATGAAACAGAAAAGGATAAACTTAGAATTTATTCTTCTTTCTTTGAAAGACAAGATATATATTATGATAAGTTACAAAAAGGAACAATTAAAACTCAAACTCCAGCAAGTTTAAGATTTAAACTAGACGGGGATAATCCAGGTACTCAAACAGATGCTACAGTAACCATGCCACAAGCTTATAATCAAACCTATGAAGAAAAATATGACGATGATAGTTTTACAGGAAAGTTTGGTTTAAATCCTTGGATAGATTTTCCATTAAAAAATCTTTTCTGGATTAGCCTTGGAGCTAGTGTTTATATGGATTTAAGGGATTTTGAATTTGATAAATCAGCAACTAGCCTAGGCGGGTATCTGGTATTTGGAAAAAGATTTATAAAAGATGAGTTGGCAAGAATATATCTAAAATATAAATTCTATACGATACTTGCTGGAAGCTCTATGGAAATATATGATAATGAGTTTTCTCTGGTATATGAACAGTTATTCTTTAAAAGTTTAGGAATAGGGGTAGAAGCTAGGGGAGATTATTACACTTATGCTTATGATGATATTCCCGGACCTACTTTTGTAATGAGTACAAAAGCTGATTTATATTATTTATTCCCTGTAGGAATTAATATAGGAACTAGACTTTATTACAATTATATCTATGATTATGCTCTGGCTTCTTCTTCTCAAGAACTCCATATACTTGATCTAGATACTTCTGGATATTCTTTTGGAGGTGAAGGTTATATTAAATTTCAACCTACTTATTTCCCTTATATAAGTTTAGAGGTATCTGGTTCTTATAATATATATGCATGGGATACTGGCTCAGATACTATGAGTAAAGAGAAGATAGAAAAATCAGTACCAGAAACATCAAATAATATTAAAATAGCTGCAGGTGTTAATTTATTTTTCTAGTAAATATTTAACAAAGGATGGGACAGAATGGAAGATTGGATAAAAGATTTAGCACAAAAAACTTTTGATAAAGATATCACTGAAATGATTGGACAGGATGATGGAGTAAACTTAAAGAATGAGCAGGTTTTTACTCCAGTGTCTACAGGCTTAAAAATGGAAGATGATCTAGATAAGCAAAGACTTTTATGTGCTATTACAAGACTTTATTCAAAATTAGATACCTCAATTAAATCCTATAACAGTTACTGTTCTACAAAAAAACAGATTAAACTAGCTTATCTATCTACCATTAATCCAGAAAGAGGTTTTATCCTGGTTCAAGGTGGAAGTATTTTAAGGGTAGATAATAATTTTAATTGTGGAACCCTGGATATATATTCAATCTATAAAAATACCTATCAAGTTAGTTCTAAAAAGATTAGCTCCTATATCCCAAAACAAGATCCTGTAGGAAAACCCTTGTGGATAAATGGAAATGTAGCTATATCTGAAGAAGTACTTTTAAAAGTTATGCTTCAGACCCTATCTACTGCAGCAAGTATGAATAATAGAGTTGGAGCTACAGGACTTAAAGAGTAGAGTTAGAGTGATATAGAGTGATATAGAGTAATATAGAATAATTAATAAAACTAAGATAAAAATAGGATAATAAGTATGGATATATACCTACCTCAGGTACTTGAGAAAGATTATTTTTTAGAGCTTCTATCTAAGATAGAAGCTATTAGAAGTTTTAATGTAGATATGATAAGGAATCAGGATCTTGTAACTATTGTTGTTAATAAGTTTGGAGAAACTAGACTTAGTTTTAAGGAAACTAAACAAGATAAAGATGTTAAATACACCTTAGTACATGAAGATATGGCTACTTTTCATAAACCTTTTAGATCAGCTATTATCGAAGGTTTATCTGAAGCTCTTGGTAGAGTTGGAGGAAGAGTGGTACTCTAATGCTTAGATGTTGACTGTCTTCTATTTTTTTTAATTAGATTTTTCTATTACTGTTGTGTAATCTCATATGTCCTTGCTGAATGCCTTCACTTACAAGAGCACGAAGAGCTGAAAGATTTTGAGCTAAACCTACACATACTGCAATTTGGGATAAATCCGATACGGAAGGGTTTTTTAAGATTTTTAGTACCGTTTTAACACATGGGTGAGTAGAAGTAATTCCCCCTACAGTTCCTAAGGAGATAGGGAGTTTTAGATGTCCCTCTAAGGTTTTTTTGTCCTCGTCTATTCTCCAAGATGATAGAGGTTTATAAACCCCGTCAATGGAAGCATAACTGTGAGTAGCTGCTTCTACAGCACGGGTATCATTACCTGTAGCAAGAAGCAGAGCATCTACTCCGTTCATAATACCTTTATTATGAGTAGTAGCTCTGAATTGATCGTAGCAAGCAAACCTGTATGCTTCTTCAATACCTTGAGCAACTAGAGTACCATCGTAACCTAGATGAGCTAAATTCTCAAATTTAATGGAACATCTAGCTTCAGCCATTCTTTTAATACATAGATTTGTTAATATTTTGAGGTTAGAATTAAGATTAAATTTTTCTTTTATTAAACTGGCATACTCCTCGCAAATTGTATCAGTAAGATTTGCTCCAAATGCTTCACATACATTTATATCTATCAGAGTAATAAGAGAGTTAATATCAGGTATATGATAGAAAGATAGATCTAGAATTTTTCCTCCATGAGTTATTAAAGACTCATGAAGGCCATTTAATGATAAGATAAGATCTTCTTTGTGTGAGCAGAGAAGATCACATATTTTCTGATATGAATTACCCTCAAGTTTAACTTGTACCTGACCTTGCATAATAGAACCGGAGTAACTAGCTGAAAAACCTCCATTCACAGAAATTATCTTAGCTCCAAAAGAACAAGCTGCTATTACACTACTTTCTTCAGTAACCATAGGAACTATATATTTTTTGCCATTAATAAGAAAGTTAGGAGCTATCCCCAAAGGTAAAGAGAATACTCCGATGTTGTTTTCGGTAGAAAAATTAATATCGGTTGTATTTAAATTTTTGATATCTTTCTCGGAAAGATTAAACTCTTTTTGAATTATTTCAACTCTTTGAGATTGAGTCTTTTTATAAAAACCTGAAAAGCTATTGTTATTTTTCATAATGATACTTTATTTTATTTCGTCTAGTGGAATAATTGCATCAGTTTCTTTGTTAATTTTTTTTAACCAATCGATGTTTTCTTTTTCAAAAGTCAATATACAAGTGTGATCTTCTTTATTTACACGCACTTTTTCACTAGGTAATCCAAGAATTAGATTTTGATTCTTGTAAGAAAGAACTGGACTTCCGGAATCTCCTAATTCTATAGTAGCATTTACACCAGGAGGATCTTTCTTATTAGGAGAATTTACAGCTCTATTTTCTATAGGGGATCCTATTTCAAAAAGCTCATATCCACAGAATAAGTTCTCTTTGACGGTTGTAAAACCATACCTTTTTACATGTTCATATTTTTTATCATATATTTGGTTGTATGCTACCTCGTCTTTAACTTTAACTTCACCGTCGTATATACTCTTATCTACAAGAATAATAGGATAGGCATATCCCACAAGTTGAACCTTATCTCCAACTTGTACTTTTTTATTGGATATTTTTAAAGGTGAAATATCAGAGAAGGTGTTATCATCAAAAACTACTATGGCTATATCGGATCTAAGATTGGTGTTATGAACAGTTTGAAATTCTTGATCAGTCATATTAGGATACATATCTTGGCATACGGTTTTTATATAAGTATTCATAAATTTAGTGTTTAGATAATAATTTTTTGAAAACACTTCTTTTCCGGATGGAAGAATGACTTTTACTTTTTTAGAGCTTTTGATAGTACAATTTTCACCTTCAGAAGGCTGATCAATATCAGCTAGACAATGAGAAGCAGTAAGAAGTGTATTATGTGAAATCACCGATGAAGTACAGTGATTTTCAGGATCGAATCCTTCTCCTGTGTCAGAAAATATTTCAAGTACAGCAGGGTAATGATTGTCATTATCCTCTATTCCGTTACCTACATAGTTTTTAGAAGAGATACTTTTACAAGAGGTGAGAGAAAAAATAAATAATACTGCGAACAATAAATAAAAAAATAATCTCACGGATTCTCCCTTGATGCACCGATTTATATAATCTTTCACTAATGTCAGTAATTATATAAAACACAAATTTTTATGTCACGATTTTTTTAGTCTGTAAAAGTCGTATAGGTTCTCGTTTTAGATGAATCAATACTGTTAATGGATAAAGATCCTGTAAGGATCATTGCTATTTTAAACTCTTTTATAAGAGTTTCCATATATTGGGTTAATGATTCTTCTGAATGAGATTGTTTTAAAAAACCTAATCCTATTCCACCAATAGAAGCTCCGATAGATAGAACTTTAAATATATCTACTCCAGAACGAAGTCCACCGGTTGCTATACAGTAAGAATCTTGTTTTTGAACTTTAGTATAGTTATGAATAGATTCAACAGTAGTATATCCTTCACCAGCAAAAGGCGTGTATTGATTAGATTCTTTTTTATTAGAAGATCTAAGCATTTCAACTTTAGCCCAAGAAGTTCCTCCCTTGCCTCCTATATCAATATAGGGAATTCCAGAATCTAAAAGAATCTTTATAGTCTTTTTACTCATTCCCATACCTACTTCCTTGATAATTACCGGAAGACCTAATTTATTATTGATATAGATTATCTTTTCTAGAATCTGGTCAAAACTAGAACTACCTTCGGGTTGAAGAAGTTCTTGAAGTAAGTTTAGATGGATTGATATAGCCTGAGCATGAATCATATCTATAGCTTCTTTGCATAGACTAAGACATCTATCTTTATCATTAACTGAGAGTAGATCCATACCGATATTAGATATTAAAAATGGATATGAGCTGGAACTACAATTAAAACCTAAGGAAGAAAAATCAAAATATTTTCTAGTCTCAGGATACAAAAGAGCTATCTTTTGAGATCCTACTCCCATAGGAATATTATAGGAGGATGCTAACTTTAAAAGAGAAAGATTAATCTTTTGAGTCTCAAGGATTCCTCCAACCATCCCCGCAATCATAATAGGATAGGAAAAAGATCTATTAAATAAATTTAAAGTTGTATCTAGATTATCTAAGGATAGATGAGAATTAGGAATAGATAGAGTGTTTAATTTAATATTATTAAACTGCAGGCTTTTTTCATCAACATCTTGGCATAGACAGATGTTAAGATGCTCTTTTTTTCTTTTTATAATCTGAGCTAAACTTTTTTTTCCTTTAACAGAGGACACCCTGGTTCCTTTCTTGAAAGAAGATTGTACTAGCTAGTAAATACTGATAAAATACAGTAGTTTAGTTAGTTTAATTGGTTTAGTTAATATGCATAATATATATAAATAGATTAATCTAGGTAATTATTTAAGATCTGGTGGTAGAAGATGTTTAAAACTCATAAAAAAATAAAGATAAGTTTATATATTGTAAGTTTATGCCTATGTTTTAGTGTGGGGGCTAAAATTTGGAAGGTATATAGATCTTCAGGTCTGTATTATCATAAAGAAGTAGAATCTATCAGTGGAAAGTCTAAGGTTCTTGCATATGTGGGGGATACTCCTATTACAAGAGATGAACTTGAAGCTTATTATTATCTTCAAACTAAGGATGTCTCCTCTCTTATAAAAGAAGATAATTTTATGGATGATAAAGAAGGACATGCTGAAGATGAAGCTCAAGAAGAGAAGAAAGAAAAAAGAAGTTTTCTGTTTCATAAAGAAGAAGAAGATAGTGAAACTAAAGAAAGTTTAGAAAAAGCAGGTAATTCTATAAAAGAAGCTATACTTACTAGATTGATTGAACGAGAACTTCTTTTTAAAATGATGCTCAAGGATTCTAGTTTTGATGAATCTCAAGGAGATAAAATCTGTCAAGAAGAGTGGGATAAGTATAAGGATGTTTACTCCTCAGATAAAAGAGTTGGAAGAAGGACTCTTACTGTTATAAGAGAGGGAATATGTAAGGATGTAATGGTTTCTAAGTATCTAGAAGATGTTCATTATTCTAAAATAAATTTAAGTGAAGAGGAACTGAAGAAATATTATGAAGAACACATTTCTCACTACGATCTTCCTAATAGAGTTCTTGTTCGTCAAATTGTACTTCCTACAGAAGCAGAAGCTATTCAAGTACAAAATGGACTTACTAGAGCAAATTTTAAGCAACGAGTGGAACAGTATTCCATATCATTGGATAAAGAAAATGGAGGACTGGTGGGACCTTTTTCAAAAGGACAGATGCCTCATTTTTTTGATGTAGCTTTTTTGATGAAAAAAGGCCAGATCCAAGGGGTTGTAAAATCAGATTATGGATTTCACCTGTTTTTACTAGAGGAAAAATATCCGGCTAAAAAATTGACTTTTAATGAAGCTAAAAAAGATGTACAAAAACATATGACAGAGATTAAAAGGGAAAAAGTTTATGCAAAGCTTATGGATCTAGCACTGTCTACGTTTAAAGTAGAAACTATGAGGGTAAGTTTATAATGCTATTTGTATCAAGGTCTAAGTCTTTATTGAATTTAAATATATTGGTAGTTTTTTTGAGTGTATCTTTTGTACTTTCTTCGGGTTCTTTGGTAGCAAAGGAGTCTAAAAAGTCTAAAGAGACTAAGAATATTAGTACGGTTAGTAGTGGTGAAGATAAACCTGGGTATACTCTAGTTGATAGAGTGATTGCTACTGTTAATGGAGATGCTGTATTTTATCATGAGATACAAGATAAACTTAAAACATCCAACATAGTTTTGTTTTCATCCTATCCAGCAGGAGAGTCAGCTTCTGATTATGAAAGAGCTTTAAATGATGAGATAAATATAAAATTAGTAGTTCAAGCAGCTAAAGGTCTTGGCTTGGATGATGAAGGAGATGTAGATCAAAAGATAGCTGATTTTTTAACTTCTAATCATCTGACAAAAAAAGAACTTCTAAAAGAACTAGAAAGCCAAGGAATAAGTTTTGAAAAATATAGAAAAGATTTTCAAGATCAGATGATTTTAAAAGATTTTCAATCGAGAGTTATATACCCTATGATTAAAATCACTGATAAGGATCTTGAAGCATATTATCTAAGAAAAACCTCTAAAAATGATAGATCTAATTTAAGATATGATCTTAGGATGATTTTTATTAAAGAAGGTAAGGATGCTAAAGAAAAGACTGGGGTGGTATTAGGAGAGTTAAAATCTGGAAAGAGTTTTGAAGAAGTTGTAAGGTTATATTCAGATGATTCTTCTACTAGAAAAGAAGGAGGTCTTATATCTGGGGTATATCTTAGGGATCTATCCTCTGATATAGCTGGGGTAGTAAAAGATATGAAACCTTCTACTTATTCTGTTCCTATAAAAAGTTCTGATGGGTATTATATTGTATATCTAGTATCAACTTCACTCGGAGAGGATAAAAACTTTAATTCTTCTAAACAGAGACTTCAAGCTGAGTATTCTCAAGAACTTTACCAACGACAACTTACCAGTTGGTTAGAATCTCAAAGAAGAAAATCTCAGATAGTTATCAATAAATAAGTTAGTTTAAGTTATTGTATTAAGATCTAAAAAGGAAGGTTTTATCTAAAGAACCAAATACAATCTTTTATGATATATAAAGAGATATCATGGTTTTGACGAGATAATCATTGATGATGATGATAGAATTGTATTAAATTGTTTTTTGCAATTTAATACAATTATTAGTTATTAATTATGGATTATACTGATAGAATAAAGAGTGGTTGCGTGATTTTCTAAATTTTATATGAGGGTTTTATGTCATTAGTTCCTATAGTTGTTGAACAAACCAGTAAGGGTGAAAGATCGTGGGATATTTACTCGAGACTTCTAAAAGATAGAATAGTAATGCTTGGAAGTCCTGTAGTGGATGAAGTAGCAAATGTTATTGTAGCTCAACTGCTTTTCTTGGAAAGTGTAGATCCTGATAAAGATATACATTTTTATATTAATTCTCCTGGTGGATCTATTACGGCTGGAATGGCAATTTATGATGCTATGCAACTTATTCGTTCTGATGTAAGAACTTATTGTATAGGCCAGTGTGCTAGTATGGGAGCTTGGCTTCTTGCGTCTGGTGCTAAAGGAAAAAGATTTGCTCTTCCAAATTCTAAGGTTATGATTCATCAACCTATGGGAGGAGCTACAGGTCAGGCTACAGATATAGATCTTCAAACAAAAGAGATACTAAAGACTAAAGAACAAATGATTCGTATTCTTTCCTCTCATACAGGAAAGGATTTTGAACAAATTAAAAAAGATATAGATAGGGATTTTTATATGACAGCTGAAGAAGCTAAAGCTTACGGAATAGTAGATGAAATACTACTTCCTGTTAGTAAAGATTCTTCAAAATAGAAGGGATTAACTATGAACGGTAATGGACCAAAATCAGATTCTCTTTACTGTAGTTTTTGTGGTAAAAGTCAAAAAGCTGCAAAGAAACTTATAGCAGGTAGTCCTGGGGTATGTATCTGTGATGAATGTGTTCAGTTATGTAATGATATTATAGCTGAGGAACTTGATAAGGATGATGCTCTGAAATTAAAATCAAGAGTTCATAGTCCTCAAGATATTAAAAAGATTCTTGATGATTATATCATTGGGCAAGAAAGAGCTAAAAAAATCTTATCTGTTGCTGTATATAATCACTACAAAAGAATTGAGTATAAGTTATCTAAATCTGATGATGTAGAACTTTCTAAATCCAATATCCTTCTTATTGGTCCTACAGGAACTGGAAAAACTCTTTTGGCTCAAACGCTAGCAAGAATACTGAATGTTCCATTTACTATTTCTGATGCTACAACACTAACAGAAGCTGGATATGTTGGAGAAGATGTAGAAAATATTATTTTAAACCTACTTCAAAATGCTGACTATGATGTAGAACTCGCTCAACGAGGAATTGCCTATATCGATGAAATAGATAAGATTGCTAGAAAAGGTGATAATCCGTCTATCACAAGAGATGTTTCCGGTGAAGGTGTTCAACAAGCACTACTTAAAATTATAGAAGGAACTATCTCTAATGTTCCACCTCGTGGGGGAAGAAAACATCCACATCAAGAATTTCTGCAAGTAGATACTACAAATATTTTATTTGTATGCGGTGGAGCTTTTGTAGGTCTAGATGACATAGTAGCACGTCGTATTGAAGTATCTACTATGGGATTTGGAGCTGATATTCATTCTAAGAATAAGGATTCTAAATCTTCTCTTCTTGCTCAAGTAAGAACTGAGGATTTGATGAAATTTGGACTGATTCCAGAGTTTTTAGGAAGACTGCCAGTGATCTGTTCCTTGGAAGAACTTTCAGAAGATGCACTGGTACAAATTCTTACTCAACCTAAAAATGCTGTTGTTAAACAGTATCAAAAACTATTCTCTATTGAAAACGTAGATCTTAAATTTACTGACGAGGCGTTGCGAGCTGTAGTTCGTGAAGCTATTAAACGTAAAACTGGAGCTCGTGGGCTAAGATCTATTATAGAAGAAGCTATGATGGATATAATGTATGAACTTCCTTCTCAACAAAACGTTAAGGAAGTAGTAATGACTGAAGAATGTATCGTAGATCACGTTAAACCTGTTTATGTTTATAAGAAAGAAGATTCTGAAATCTCTTAGAAGTAGATTTTAGATTAAGATAATAGAGCCTGATCCTTAAAGTCAGGCTCTTTTATTATTGGAGATTTGTTTTTAGCGTGATGGTTTGGATTTTTATTTTGAATCTCACAAAGTAGAAATGCAAAAAAAATGCAATTACCCTAAAAATATATTAAAATTATAAGAGTTTTAAGTCTTATCTTTTGATTACAAGGAGGTTATTTTCATGTTTAGAAAGCTTATATCTATTTTTATAGTTTCAAGTTTGATGTGTTTTTTGTTTATATCCTGTAGTAAAAAATCAGATGATTCTTCTGATCCAGGAAAAGAAGTTCCTGCTTTACCAGGTGGTGAAGGACTTTCTTCTTCAATTAAACTTTTAAAAGAACAATTTAAACAAGTTCAAAATGATGTAGTTGTCTCGGGACTATCCGTTGATTTTGCTACCGCTATGCTAGCAAATGGAGCTACGGGAGAAACCCTACAAGAATTAGAAACATTTCTTGAAGTAACTAAAGATGCAAAAACCAATGCTCTAAGTGGTATGTTAGAAAATATAAAATATTCTAAAACAATAGAGATTGCTAACGGGATATGGGGAAATCAATTTCAAGAACAATTTAAAGAGGATATGAAAAATAAATTTAACGCAGATGCCGAACCTCTTCCTAGTAACACAAAAACCATAAACGAGTGGATTGCAAAAAAGACACATAATAAAATTCAAAAGATGTTAGAAGAAGGTCCTACAAATCCTGCGAGTTCTTATTTAGCTAACACTATTTTTTATAAAGGTTTTTGGGCATCTAAATTTGATAAGGCTGACACAATAGACCGTGAATTTACAACACTTGAAGGATCACTGATACAAGTTCCAACAATGTCTCAAGGTGATATGAAGGTAGAATATGCAGAAGATGAGGATATGGAATCTGTAAAGATAGCATATAAGAATGGTGGAACAATGAGTATCTTTTTACCTAAAGAAGGTAAGGATTTTGCGACATTCATTCAAGAACTATCCAAAGATAAATTATTAAATATGGAATATAGAAATCGAGAATTGAGAGTACGAATACCTAAATTTGAAATTGAAAGTGATATTGATGTAAAAGCTATTATGCAATATTTAAATGTTACAAAGATTTTTGATTCTAATACTGCTGAATTAACTGGTATGACGAAAGTAGCGAGTTATGTAGAATCAATTCAACAAAAAGCAGTCATAAAAGTAGATGAAGAAGGAACAGAGGCTGCTGCTGCTACGGTTGTAGGAGCGAAGGCGTCAGCAATAGGTGCTGACCCAGAGTTTTGGGCTAATAGACCATTTGTGTTCTATGTTAGTGAAGGAGATTTTTTGGGAGTTTATACTGGAAAATCAAAATAGGTTAGCTTTTATTTAAAAAGGAAAAGGATTACAAAAGAATATTTCTGGATCTTTGATGTTAATTGTAAATTTAGAGCCTGGTATTTTAGAATACAGGCTCTTTTTTGTTAAAACTATTTAAAATTATTGGATAATTTAATGAAAATGGGTAATATTAAATCTTAAAGTAGTATTTTAAGATTTTGCCATATCTTGAAAAATCTTTAAATAGTATTTAAAGATTTTTCAATAAGAGGTAAAATCTTAAAGTAGGATCATACTGGTAGAATGAGTGATTAAAAAATGGAGTAAAAATAATGATAAAAAGAGAATTATATTTATCCCAAATACGATCTTTTTACGACAGTGATTTAGTTAAAATAATCACAGGAATTCGAAGGTGTGGAAAGTCTGTGATATTAAAACAGATGATGGATGAGATTAAAAAGGAAGGGAAAAAGTGTTTGTTACTTGATTTAGAATTGAGATCTAATCAGGTTATGATTCCAGATTGCGATGCACTGTTGAAGTATATGGAAGAGTATTTAGGTAAAGAGAAAGTGTACCTTTTTGTCGATGAGATACAAAATATAAAGGGTTGGAATGAGGCATGTAGGACTTTGAGATTAAAAAATGTTTCTGTATTTATTACTGGTAGTAACTCAAAACTTCTTTCGAGAGAATTAACCAAGGAACTCTCTGGTAGATACGTTTCTTTTCGTATTAGACCGTTTGTATATAGAGAAATACAAGAGTATGCCCGTCAGTTAAATAGGAAAGTAGGAATTTTGGATTATCTAATTTGGGGGGGATTTCCTGCACTTTTAGAACAATCTGAAGAAGATGCTAAAAGACGGTATCTAGGGGATTTGAATAACACTATTATCTATAATGATTTAGAAAACAGATATAATATCCGTAAAAGAGATATCTTTGAAAAAATAGTAGATTATATATTAGTTTCAAATGCTAGGATATTCTCTGCTAGTTCTATATGTAGGTATATGCACTCTCAGAAGATGGATATAAGCATTCCAACACTTATCAAATTTATAGGATATCTAAAGGAAGCATATCTAATCGAAGATATTCCTCTGTATTCTTGTAAATCTAAACAAAAATTGAACTATTATTATAAACTATATAATGAGGATGTCTCTTTTAACAGTATCAGAGTGTCAGATAATAGGTATGATCTGACTCATAACCTAGAAAATATAGTATTAAATGAACTACTATATCGTGGGTATAAAGTATCTGTATATCAAAACAAGGGAAAAGAAATAGATTTTTATGCTCAAAAAAACGGAAAATCTTATTTGGTACAAGTTGCCTATAGTATTGCGGAGAAAAAAGCTTATGATAGGGAAATGTCAGCATTTTCTGGTATAGATAACAATATTAAAAAAATTATCATCACAAATGATGATCTCGATTATTCAACTAGTACAGTCTACCATTATAAACTTAAGGACTTTTTACAGATGGATGAGATCTAGGTTATGTAAATATACCTGTATTTGTACCTTTATATGCATTCTGTAAATAATCTAATGGAAAAGATAGTTCTTTAAAAAAAAATCTTATCACAATATAATATAAAGTAGTGATAATTAAAGTTTTTTATAAGGACTCGTAGATTATGACGGATAAATTGAAAGATAAACTTGAAGAACAAGACCAAGAAGAACAAGAAGAAGATGCTAAGGAAGAAATAAAGCAAGAGGGTGAGTATAAAATAGAGGACTCCAGTAAGAATAATTACTCTCGTGTAAGACAAATTCCTCTTCTTCCTCTGAGAGATATATTAGTATTTCCTACAACTGTGGTACCACTATTTGTAGGAAGGGAGAAATCTATCCAAGCACTAGAACATGCTATGGCTACAGATAAGGAAATACTACTTGTTGCTCAGATGAAAGCAAAGGTATCAGATCCTACTGATGAAGATATATATAAGGTAGGAACTATCTCTTCTATTCGTCAACTTCTTAAACTTCCTGATGGAACTGTTAAGGTACTAGTAGAAGGGAAAAAGAGAGCTAAAATTGTAAAATATATTGAAAAAGATGAGTTCTTTTTTGTAGAAGCAGTTGAACTTGAGGAAAAGAAATCAAAAAGTATTGAAAATGAAGCTCTGGTAAGAACTGTTAAGATGTCTTTTGATAATTATGTAAGACTTAATAAAAGAATTCCTCCAGAA
>CACXFL010000021.1 GCA_902766925.1 uncultured bacterium
CCTGTTCTATTTGGAATAATTTTAGGGTATCCTTCTTGGTAGAAATTTTTAGATTTTACGTTTTGTTTTGTATACCAGTTACCGTTGTTATAATAGAGTACTTGAATTTGACCATCTTCTCCTACTATTGCGAGGGAATTTACAGAAGCCGTGAAACCTCTTTGGTAATCCAAAACCTTTTTGGTAAAGGTACCGATATTTACATGTTTATTTTTTCTAAAGTCAGAATGGGTATGCCCGTATACCACAGCATCAGTTCCTTTAATCATAGAATTAGCAGAACCTTTTCTACCAGAAGCTCCTAGATGTCCGTGAAGTCCAACTTCCACAGGAGAACTACTGGATTGAGCTATCCTAAAAGAGACTCCATCTTGAAGATATATAATTCTAGATTTATCAGAAATAATAGGAAGACCTAACTTTTCTTGAAACGAAGGATCTGTAAGTGCAGTTTGAAGAGGATCTGTTTCGTCGAGTAATGCATGATATGTAAGAGCTACTCCCATTAAAGTATTTGTTGGATCTTGTATATAAGTTCCAGCATTTAACCATTTTTCTAACCATTCGTTATGATTAGATGGTTGAATAATAAGTTTAGTATCTTTACAAACTTTTAATAATGAGTTTAAAAAACTAATTACTGTTGAGAGTTCTTCTTTTAAATCTAGTTGTTGACGCTGAGCACGAGTTGCTTGAATTAATATCTTATCTTGATCGTGATGGTTTACACTTCTTCCATTAAACAGATCTCCGAGTACTATGTATTTAGGTTTTAGAGAGAGAATCTGACCGATAAGAGCCCCAAGAAGTTCTTGATTGAGATCTCCAATATGAAGATCTCCAAGTACTATAGCTTCTGGTGTTACTTTATGATAGGTACCATCCTTAGAGTAGAAAGTATCAATATCTATAAAACCAAATTTTTCAGGGATATATTCAATATGGCGGATATTAAAATCTCCGATGTTCGTAGCTAAGAATCCTCTGTATTGATTCTTTTCTAGAATCAAAGCTCCTAGTATATGATCCATAGATGCTATAGAGTCTGTTCTTCTAGAAATTTCTTTCTTACCATTATAATTTGGAAGAGTAATAGCTCCGGTTGTAAAATCAAATCTAGGATGTATTTCATTTGATTGAGGAGTAGTTGCTACTGCCTCAGAGTGCATTTTAGGAGAGCCGATGATTTGAGTTTGAAGGCGAGGTCCAAGTCTGGCAAGTCCTGTAAGAGGATTTATCTGTTTTGCCATAATTTTTATATTATTAAGATTTATAAAAGGAGAAAGTTCTAGTGAATTTGTGAGTATATGAATGCGGGGATTATTCAATAGCACTGGATCTAGTCCAGAAGTTTGCATATTTGCAGGATATACAACTATATCAGCGTTATTCTTTTGAGCATAGGTTAGAAGAGCATTTAAAAAATCTTGGTCTACAGGAGCTCCAGCTACTGCTGTGGTTAGAATCAGTCTGGATCTAGTTTGACAAGCATCTAGGAGCGCTTGTCGTTTTTCATCATTATATAAATCATCATCCAAAACAAAGGTAAAAGATTTTTCATGAGCTAATTTTGATGCTTGTTTTAACTCTTGAAAATCTGAGTAGAGTAGTGCGTTAGTAACTAAATATTTTTTATATTCTTGGGTGAGAGCTTCAACAAACTCTTCTTTTGTCAGAGTTACTCCTCGCTCTTGGGAGAAAGAAGCGTAGTCTTTTAGAATAGCTTTTCTTGCTTTTTCCATAAAAGCAAATTGAGAAATTAGAATATCATCTATAGTAGATCCGTTCAAAGCTCTTTTAAGATCTTTAATTCTTATACTCATGAAAGAAGCTAATTCTTTCTCTGTAGGAATTTTTTCATATTGTTTTATGTATTGAAGGAGAGATTTAGAAATATCTTCTTGTAAGGAAAAATAATCATCTGAATCAGAAAACATTGAAGAACACTTTCCAGAAGCCGATAGTACTTGCGGTAGTGGTACTGTTCCTAGAATTATTATTAGTCCTACCAATAATTCTAGGACAGAATCATAGAACAAACCTTTTTTAGTTTTGGAACCTGAATCTAAAATTTTAATCATCATATCTTCTCTTCCTTAAGTTTTTTATAGTTCTATGTTTCGTAACTAATTACTTTATTAATTCTTAAACATATTCTTACAATCTGGTGGAGCTTCGAGTCCTAGCTCTTCATATTCCTGTAAAATAGCAGCTCTTATCAGTCCATTTTCTTCCATAACAAATAAAAGGTCCTTACCAGTTCCTTTTGCTAATTTTAGGAATGTAAATTTAATGGGATATAGTCCTGATTGAACAATTGGAACGAGTCTAGAACGCATTTCTTCCATAAATTCAGGACTTGAAGTTACTATGTTTATAATATGTTTATTTTCATAGGATAACTCTTTTGACCCTTTAGTTTGTGTTGAAGCAACTACCCTGTCTTTATTATTAAGTTGAATTCTTGCTAGATCTTGAATAAATACCTTCACCATTTCATAAGTTCTTTGCATTGTATCAAAAAAATCTGCTTCGGAGTTTAGAGTTGGAGCATCCAGTCTAGGATTAAACAGAGAGATTACATTAGCAGGTTTTATGGAAGTTTCAGATTTAAATAATTTGGTAATTGCCGTTTGAACTCTTGTGTCATCATGTTCACGTATTGTATATACGTACACTTTTGATGAAGAAGAACTAGATTTCAATATTTCCAATAAATTTGTCTGTGTAGTAGCAAAATCTTCTTTGAAATAAGGAATGTTAGTTAAAAACTCCGTGAAAGAATCTGGTTGTTTTAAGTGATAGTAATTTCGAAGA
>CACXFL010000022.1 GCA_902766925.1 uncultured bacterium
ACAAAAGATCTTCTTGTTGAGAACGTATTCCAAGAATTATCATTGTAATAAGATCTGTTTTATCAGAGCCTATAATATTAGATATGTTTCTAAATCTGTTCATTCTTTTTAAAAGTTCTTTATATAAAGCCAGATGATTTTCATCTAAATCACTCAAAGATCCCTGTTTTAATGCCGTATCAATTTTATATAGAGTTTTTAAAACTTCTGGTTGATCTTTTGTAATCTGGGTAAGGTATTCGTTTACCACACTTTTAAGTTCTGTAAATTCCCAGTAGGTATGTTCTAGCTCATATTTACTCCAGTATTTCATCGTAGATATCCACTCTTCAGAAGAACTAAAACGAATAATACCAGTTACAGAATCAAAAACATCTCCCATACCCAGGATATCAGCAAGAAAACTTTCTGTACTGCCAGCAACTTGAAATTGATGTCTTTCTTTTAATTTCATAACAAGTTGTAACATCGTCCAGATAGAATCATCAAAAGATAGATGGGATTTTTCCATAAGATTAATAAATAACAAAGCTACATCTTTTTGAGTTTTAAGTCTAAGGTTCCAAAGATCAGTGGAAGTATTGTCAGCAAAGAGGCTGCGATACGAGATCATTACAGGATAGGAAGAATGTATAATAATTCTTGCATCACTGTAGGATAGTGCTTCAGATTTATCAGTGGTGTAAGGAACTTGGATAAAAATATCAGAGCAGTTATTGGATTCTTCTAAAGAATAAAGAGAAGAACTAATGATAAGACTTATTATGACGAATAAAAATTTTTGACTCTTTTTAATTAATACCATCATCTTTTTCAATCCTTTAACTACCGCGGTGAGTGATATCGATTCAAAGAATCGATAGAAGTATATGTAAAAAACCAAGTCGTACTTATCTAGTTGATATTCTACATAATCATAGAAGTTAAGGTAAGAAAAATATGTAAATTAGTTATATACATAGATAGCTGGATAAAAATCCAGCTATCTAGATCTACCTAAGCTATAAATATAAATTTATTTAGTACTCAGAGCTTCTATTAAGGTCTTTGTAAAGTCCGGGCCATATTTTTGAGTTAGATATCTTAAGTAAACCTCATTGTTTAAAAATTCAAAACTACTAATATAGGTATATATAGGAGAAGAATCCTGATTAGTAGTACTAGCAGTGCTATCATCTACTTTTATTTCATCTTCATCCTCTTCCTCACTGATATCACTAGTTTTAAAATTAGGATCTAAATAAGCTACGATATAAGCTTTTTTATCCAGTTTGAAATCATCTCCAGAAGCAACAGCTCCTTTTAACAAGGAACCATATGTAGCATTTAGATATACTTCAAATGCATCAAAAACGGGTTGAGTTATTGTTGAAAAAGCACCTGATGCAATAAGATCAGGTAGTGTAGTTGATTTAATTCTAGAGGATATACGCTCATATATTTTATCACTAGTAAATGAAGTTTCTAAATCTTTTTGTATTTGGTCTGATAGGGTATATAAAGCTTCTCTAACTTTCATTAATTTTTGAACCGAATTAGATAAAGATTTAACAAGGGAACCTCTTTGATTATCAGTGATAAAATTAGAATCGATTTGTTTGTTTTTAAACACATGTAAAAGCCTATGGGTATATAAAATTAGTCGATCTAAGGTAGTAAAAGTTTTTTCAGTCAAATACTTAAAATATTTTTCCCAACACATTACACTAGCAATATCCATAGGCTTATCTTGTAAATTAAATTTTTCTACTTCAGCTAGGTATTGACTAAAAAACGAATTAATAGATTGCCTATAAGATTCTGGAGCTGTAGGGAAATATAGGGTTCCAATATCATTAAAAGGAGGTGTTTGTGTTGTAATCAATAGCTCCCTTCTTTCCTTAAAACTTTGAAGTTGTTTATGATAATACTTGTAGTACTCAGGAAATAGAGTTTCTAATTCAGATGTTTCATTTAGTTTAAATATTTTTTCAATACTATCTATATCATTAACAGCTCTTGCTTGTTGAACCTTTGTAGTAAGGGATTTAAAATCTTTGTATATTTTATCAATACTATCAGAAGACCATAGGGTAAGAAGGTTAGTTAGTTCCAGGCTAGAATCTTCGATTATATTAGTAAATATAGAGATTGTTTTCATTCCTAAAACATCAAATAAAAGCTCATAAAAACGATTTTTTTCTGTAGTTATATCAATACTTTTAAAAGTATCTAGTTTAGGTAAGATAAGTTGAGTTATAACATATAAGGAATCATCTAGTGATAGATCTGAACCAATGGTTCTATCATTTTCTAATTTTACTAATCGAATTAAATTCATTAGTACTTTAGCAGTATCCACCTGAGACTTTATATGAACAGTCCATATTTTTTCAGGTTCATCTAGATTTCTAGAAGTGATACTAAGTGGTAGTTCATCTACTATTTTTAGGTACTCTTCAGAATCATATACTGGATTAGATTGTGTAGTAAAGGGGTGAGTTATAAATACAGTTCTACATCTATTAGCTGAAAATAAAAGTGTTGTAGTTAAACAAAAAATAACCACTATTAAATAATTTAAAAATTTAAGCATACTCTAACTCCTTACAACATCTTTCCTGTATGTTTTGAACGACAAGTTAGAGTATATTTAAATACAATTGAAAAAACGAGGTTAAATTTTACTAATTCCCTTAAAAATATAGTTAAATTTTGATCATTTGTTAATAATAAAATCTTAGGCTTGTAAATGAGCTTCTTGTATAATCGAACCTGAATACTTGAAATCGTTACTCGCTATAATTATTTTCTTCTATCACACTAGATGTGAGTATTTCTAAAAAATCTGGGCTATATTTTTCTGACAAATATGTTCTGTATTCTTCAAATTGAAGATGAGAAAAATCAGTAAAATAATTATATATATGAGAATTAGAGCTTCTATCTATTAGAGAAGATTTATAAGTCGTGAATATATCATTATAGAAACTTTCTAAAATATTAGAAGCAGGATGAGCTAGTTGTTCTGGGTTATCTAACACATATTCTCTTATAGGAAAGAATGACATTTTATTAGATAGTCCAGAGTATATTTCATAATTTGAAAGAGTTAAAAAGCTACTGATACTACGGATAAATCTTTCACTTACAAGGAAAGGTACACTCGTAGTTATTATGTCAATGTTTTCAATACGGAATGCACTTACAAGAGAGTGAAACTTGTTTAATCTTTCTACTATTTTAGAAATTTCTTTAAGAAAAACAGATTTTCTATCAGCAAAAAATTTTGAACTAATGTCCATATCTTGTACAACTGATTGAAGAACTATATAAGCTCGAATAAGACTGCTGACTGTAAGTAAAGTTTTTCCTTTAAGAGTATTAAAGTAAATATACCAGCAATAAGGATCAGGACTTTGAAGCTGAGATTTTTGAATAATTGTTTTAATTGCTTGATACTGATTAAAAGATATAATCTTATTTAAATTTTCAAATTCTGGAGCTTCTTCCAACTTACTAGATATTCCTTTAGATAAAGTTAAAATCTCTTTTCTGGCAGCTGATATCAAGGAAGAAACGGGATCTTTAGAATCACCAGTTATTCTAGCCCCTTTACCGTCTCTTATTAACTTAATCAAAGCTTCCATTTCTTCATAAGTTTTTCTTACTCCGTTTGAAGTCCAAAGGTGTAGTAGATCTGTTATTTTTTGACTAGATTCTTGGATATTTTCTACAAGAATACGAATATCTTTAAGACCAAAAACATCAGCTAGTAGTTCATGAAATTTTTCTTTTTCCTTTTTTGAATCAGCGATTTTAAAATCATCAAATTTAGGAAGTATCAAAGAAGTTATAATATACATAGATTCATCTAATGATAAATCTGATCCAAGTATATCAAGACTTTCGGATTCAGTTTGTTTATATTGTAGTAAGTTAATTAATACCTTAGCAGAATCAACTTGAGAGTTAAGATCTACTATCCATCTTAGTGATTTGGTAGCTAGAGACCTAGAAAATATCTGAGGAACTTTTCTGTCTATCACTGCTATATAATCCTCAGCATCATAGGTAGAATTGTGTATTCCTGTAAAAGGTTGTTCTGAAAAAACAGTAGAACATCTACTGGCAGAATATGAAACAGTGGTTATAAATAAACAAAGTACACAGACAAAATACTTTAAGATATTAACCATACTCATACCTCTACAGATTTGATACATATTGTGATTATATACTTTCAGTATATTTAAATTTTAACGAAAATACGAGACTAAAATAACTAATATTTACTGTGACTAATAGTATCACTTAATTAACATTTTTATGCATACTAGATTTTAAATAAAGTTCTACATACCAGTAGATAAAAGTACTTGCTATTCAGTTATAGCGTTCAAAAGTGTTTTGGTAAAATCCGAACCATACTTACCAGATAAATAGGTTTGATACTCTTCAGATTGAAGATAAGAAAAATCTGTAAAGTAATCGTATACACGGGCAGATGTAGTTCTATCTACAGGTTGGAAACGATAACTACGAGCTAAATCCTCATACATAACTTCTGTTATTCTTGTAGCAGGAGAACTTAAAATGGTACTATCATCAAAAAGTTTATATTTTGCTAACATTGGTACTGGACCTTTTTTTAATAACCTTAAATATACATCGAAACTAGAAAATTCCCAGTAACTTTGGTTATCTGGGATGACAAAATTAAATAAGGTAAATAATGGTATATCTGAAATCATTATCTGTACATTTTGGATACTAAATTTATTAAGAGAAGCATGTAGAACCTTTAATTTCAGGATTGCTTCTTTTACTTCTTTTAAAAAGAGTGGAGTTCTATCTGATAGGAACTTAGAACTATGTTTTTCTTCCTCTAACACGGCTTGAAGTTTTATGTATGATTGAAGAAGTTTTCCAAAAACTTTAATGGTTTTAACTTTTAACTCATTAAAATAATTGTACCAGCAGTAAGAATCGAAAGAATCTTCAATCTCATGTCTAATACTTGGAAAATAAGGAATTATAAGTCCTTGAGCGATAATCATAAATATTTCTTTTTCTTTTAGATCTAATACTTTATTTAAAGTTTTGTATTTTTTAGATCCAACCACTTTATCTGAAATCTTTTTAGGAATAAGATCCCAATCTTTTCCATGTAATTCTTTTTTTAGTTTTTCTGAAAGAGGTATTGTTTCCATTCTACGAGAAAAAGGATTGTATTCTTTTACAAAAAGACTTTTTCCCTTCTTAATTGCTTTAAGTTCTTCTTGTTCGATTGCAAGTTTTCTGTATTTTCTAATTAAATCTGTAAGTCTGGCTATTTCTTTAGAAGCTCTCTTTAATCCTTTAGGACTCCAAAGTTTTAAAAGATTAGTAAGTTCTTTATTTGTTCTTTGAATATCTCCGATAAGTATCTCTATATTTTTAAGTCCTAGTATATCTGCTAACAGTTCATGGAATCGATATATTTGTGCTTGAGGATCTATATTTTTAAAACCAGCAAGGGTTGGAATTATTGAAGAGCTGATAATATACAACACCTCATCCATAGATATATCAGATCTAGTTAGAAGATTTGATAAAACAGTTGCAGTATCTTTTTGATTTTTAAGTCTTGTATACCATTTTTCGGATTTTGTTTCTAAAAGAGAAGATGAAATAGTTGGATTAGGCTCATCTATAATCTTTAAATATTCTTTAGAATCATATGTAGGATTCGTAAGTCCAGTAAAAGGTTGAGTAATAAAGTAAGTGGAACATCCATCCTCGTTTTCAGCATACAAGTTAAAAGAACTTAACAGCACACTGATTACAACCAATAAATACTTTGTAAATCCCATCATTTCTACACTCCTCAACTA
>CACXFL010000023.1 GCA_902766925.1 uncultured bacterium
TAAAATGAGTGATGGTAACACCGTAGAATCAAATCTAACAAACCTAATTGCTAAAATCGGTGAAAATATCAAACTTAGAAGAGTTGCATATCTTTCTACAACCGATGGTATCATAGCAGGATATTCTCACTTCACATCTAAACTTGGTTCTTTAGTTGATGTTGAAGGATCTACCTCCGATAAAGCAAAAGAAGTTGCAAAAGAAATTGCAATTCATGTTGCAGCATGTTCTCCAAAATATCTTAATCCTGAATCAGTAGATGCAACTGAATTAAATCAAGAAAAAGAACTTGCTAGAAAACATCTTTTGGAACAAGGCAAACCTGAAAACATGATTGATAAGATCTTAGTAGGACAAATGAATAAGTTCTATTCTGAAGTATGTTTACTAAACCAACCATTTGTTAAAGATCAAAAAATCAGTGTTTCAGATTATCTAAAAGGATCAGGAGAAGCTTTAAGTGTTAAGACTTATACAAGATTCCAACTAGGAAACTAGTAATATTAGATTTTAGATTAAGATCTTAGAAAAGTAGGAAGTAGAACGTATGGTTTTACTTCCTATTTTTTTAAACTCTAGTTAGATCAGAAGTATTATAATTTTTATTATTAAGATAAATTAGATATCTGTTATTAGAAGATTATTAGATTATAACCACCTTGAAAAAAAGTAAGGATAAAAGTAAATTAAAAAGTTGTGATAGGATACATCTAATTCTGTGTATGTACTCTTTTAAGGGTAAGTTAATAAATAGGATCAAGGAGCTTTAGTGTCAAATTTATATTTAATATGGTTAAGTTATAAAAATTTAGGGGTTAAGTTTTTTATATCTTTTTTCCTTTTAGGACTTACCCAGGTTGTATTTTATGTGGTTAATAGAGGACATTTTGATTTAGGATCAGAATCCTTTTGGATGATATTAGCAGGGAATACTCTTTTTATTACAGCTTCTTGTTTTGTATATTTAATACCTACTTTGGTACTCAGTGCGATGCCGATACTAGGTACCAGACAATCAAAAGCCTGTTATATTTCTAAAAGAATTGCTTCATGGTTTTGGGTAATTAGTACATTTATAGTAATTATTTTTAATATGATAGATGTATTTTGGTATCCGATTATAAAGAAAAGAAGTTCTTTCAGTACTCTATCAATATTTCTGGCTGTACCTTCTAAGTGGGATTTTGTATGGGGTATTATAAAAACTTATTTTATTCCAGCTATAATAGTGATTTTGTGTTTCTGGGGACTTGTAAAACTTAGTCGTAAATTTGATAAAGTTTTTTCTCAAAAGTCTTGTAAACTACCAAAATATCGATGGCAGATTATTCCTATAGTTATTGAAATCATCTTATTTATACTGATCTGTTATACAAGTCGTATATGTAATAGAAACAAAGAATATTTCCATCATAGTCTTAATATAAAAATAACTGATTCAGTTAAATTCGTAAGCTTAAAAAATACTGATCTTGTTTTAAATACTCCTTTTATACTAATGAGAAACTTAAGAGATAAAAAGAAAAGATTATCTAAAATTAATTTTTATTCTGAAGAGGTGTTAAACTCAATATTTAGTATAGAAAGACATCTTCCTACTAGTAATGATCATTTAAATGAGGAACTTTCATGTATTAAAAATAGTGGAGTAAAGAATGTATTAATTTTAGAAGTAGAAAGTCTATCCGCAGAATATACTGCTACTTTTAATCCTCCGGTAAGTTATACTCCTTTTATAGATTCACTGATTAAAAAATCTAGTACATATCTTGGTTGGGCTACAGGATCTCATAGTATGGCTGCTCCTCTAGCTATTAATTCATCGTTTCCTCAATATGGAGGACATTCAACACATTATTTTTTCAACTCTTCTGAATTCAATACTTCATTGGACTCTTTATCATCTCGTTTGAAAAAAGCTGGATTTGATACTATGTTTTTCTTTCCAGATGAGAATGGTTCGATGTATCTAGATACCTATGCTAAACAAACTGAGTTTGATGCTTACTATGGTAAAAATGAGTATGATAAGGATTATCCTGGTAACTCAGATTTTACTGGAGATATTCGTGGAATATGGGATGAACCATTCTTACAATATGCGGTAGAGAAAACTGATGAGACTTATCATAAGAATAAAAAACCTTTTTATTCCTATGTTATAACAGCTGCAGCTCATTGGTCCTGGACTGTACCTGAAAAATATCAATCCACTTTTGAAAAAGGGCCACTAGAGATTCATCAACCAATGCGATATTCTGACTATACTATATCTAAGTTTTTTGAAGCTGCATCTAAGAAGGATTGGTTTACTGAAACTTTATTTATTATTCTAGCAGATCATACCGGAGCAAGTGAGGGAGGATATTGGGCTGGTCCTGTTGGATCTCATGAGACGCCTATAATATTTTATATTCCTGGATCAAAATGTGTATTTCCTGTAAACAAGAAGATGAGAATTTCTCAAGTAGATATCTTTCCTACAGTACTTGATTTATTTGGAATAGATTCTCATATTTATTCTTATGGTAGATCTATATTTGATCCTCAACATGAAAATCTTGGTATTTCTAGTACTGGAACAGAACATATTTTCCTTAAAGATAACTATTTAGTACTGTGTTATGATAATTGTTCTAGGATTGAGGTGTTTGATCATAAAAAGGATCCTATGAATACCCAAAATCTTATGCCAGTACTAAATATTCTTTCTGATAAAGAGAAAGTAAAAATAGAAGATACAATTATAGAGGCTAAAGCTTCTATACAACAATTTACAAATAGACTTATTGAAGGAAAAACCTCTATACAAGAGGAAGAAGAGAAAGAAACTAATTAATAGAAAGTGATTAAAAACAAGATTAGCTATAATCTAACGGGTTGAACTTAACCCATTTTTTAGGACAGTTTAAGTAGCTACTTCTATTGGAGCTATAATTAATGGTTAGTTGCTTTGATATATAGGAAAGTATCCCCGATTCTTACTTTATCAGTAGGAGCTACTTGATGCATTCCTTTTATTTTTTTACCGTTAATAAAAGATCCGTTAGTAGATTCTTGATCTTCTATGAATATCTCTCCAGAGTTTGAAAGTTTTATTAGAAGATGACGTCTTGAAATCTCAGGATCTTTATCAAACATTCCAAAACTAGAAGCTCTTCCAATATAAATAACTTTTTGAGAGAAAAATAGTTCTTCTTCTTTACCGTTAGGATAAATAGCAGTTATTTGAATACCACTACCTTCATCACTGTTAAGTTCTCCCTCAATCATAGTTTTAATAAGAGAAGAGGATTCACTTAGATCTGATTGAGCTAATTTAAATACAGTAGAGACATGTTTTACTTGATCTTCATCTTTTAGAGTAAATCTAATTGAAGTATCACCAATAGTTATGATATCCCCAGGTTTAAGTCTTGCTTTTACTATTCTTTGATTATTTACATATGTACCATTAGTAGAGTTCATATCGAATATGTTATAACAACCATCTATCTCTTGAATCTGACAGTGGGTAGAAGAAACTTCAGAATCGTTTATTAATATATCACCTTTACTTCTTCCGATAATGGTTGCATCTTTTCTAAGCTTTACCATTTCCTTATTAGAACCGTTAGAAAGGAATACAAGAACTGCTCTTTGTGGATGAGGTTTAGACATTTATTTAAAAACTTTCTATGTTAAATTTAAATAATATCATCTACACTAACACTACCGTGTACCTTAGGAGGTATCGGAGGAACAATTTTAAATATTAATAAAAAATAAGAAAAAATGTTTAGTTTTTGAAATTATTGGTTTTTATGGGAGAAACTATGAGTGATCAAAATACAACACAAGGTCTTGAAATTAATTATAGTTCATTAATACTTGGATTTAGTTCTGCAGCCTTAAGTTACCTTGGATACATGGCTGAAACTCCTGATGGAAGTGGAGTAAACCTTAATCTTGCTAAACAAAACATTGATATTATAGCCTTACTTAAAGATAAAACCAGTGGAAATCTTTCAGATGAAGAATCAAGATTGACTGAAGCGGTACTAGCAGATTTAAGATTAAAATATGTAGAAAAAGCAAAAGCAGCTACAAAATAGTATAAATTCAAACTATTAACTTAGAGTTTGTGGTATATCTTATATATAAGACAAAGATATTTTTATCTCAGATTATTTTTTAAAAAACCGATAGAAGTAAAGACGAGTTTTTTTAACTAGGGAGATATACCATGAACTTTACTTTCTATGAGTTTGAATGTCAAAAGGCAATTCATCAAAGCCTTCAGTACGCAAAGAGTTTGGGACATCAAACCTTGGAAGTAGAACATGTAGCACTGTATCTATTGAAACAAGATCTAGTTGATATTGATGAAGAGTTATCACGTCATTTGAGATTTGTTCTAGAAAAACATCTTGCAGTATCTCCAAGACTTTTTGGAAATCTAAAAATTGCTTTTGGAACTAGACTTGATGCAGCTTTGATTTATGCTGAAAATAAAGCTAAAAAAGAAAAAGTAAGTGTATCGGTTATGTGGGAAGGACTCGTTAGAAACTCTTCTTTGATTCAAAATATAATCCTAGGATATAAATCAAGAGTAGAGGAAAAACTTGGTCATAGTGAACCTGTAGGTGAATCTGATAAAGAAAGTAGAGTTAAACAAGATAACTCTAAATTTATCTCCTTAGCAGATAGTGTTAAAAGAGTTAATATAAAAAATAAACAAACTGAAAATATTAAAAAGAAAGATGATGGAAAAGGATCTTCTAAGGAAGAATCTAAAATCTATGCTGATAGAAAAGAAAAAGAAGAAGATGATATTGATAAATTAAAAGAATATACAGTGGATCTTTCCGCAAAAGCAGAACGAGGAGAACTAGATCCTGTTATAGGAAGAGATTCTATTGTAAGAAGAGTGTTAGAAATTCTCGGACGTAAGAAAAAGAATAATCCAATGCTTATTGGAGAGCCAGGGGTTGGAAAATCTGCTGTAGTGGAAGCACTGGCAATGAGTATAGCTCAGGGGAAATGTCCGGAGTATGTTAAGGATAAAAGGGTACTATCACTGGATCTAGGATCGGTACTTGCAGGAACTAAATATAGAGGAGAGTTTGAATCTAGAATTAAAGAACTTGTAAGAATCCTTGAATCCCTATCTGGAAAAATAATACTTTTCATAGATGAAATACATATGTTGGTAGGTGCTGGTGGATCTGAAGGATCGCTCGATGCTTCTAATATGCTTAAACCAGCACTTGCAAGAGGGTCCCTGCATTGTTTGGGAGCTACTACCCTTTCTGAATATAAAAAATATATAGAACAAGATGCAGCTCTTGAGAGAAGATTTCAAACTGTGATGGTAGAAGAACCTGACAGACTTACAGCAATTGCTATGCTTCGTGGATTAAAATCTAAGTACGAAGTATACCATGGGGTTGGTATATCTGATGAAGCATTGATTGCAGCAGTAGATCTATCAATGAGATATTTAAACTTTAGAAAACTACCAGATAAAGCAATAGATCTAGTGGATGAAGCTGCTTCTAAGTTAAGACTAGAGATTGGAAGTATGCCTACAGTTCTTTCGGAACTTAAATCTCAGATAGAACAGTTAGAGATGGAAAAAAAGGCTATTGAAGAAGATGGGGTTCATTCTAAAGAATTTACTGGAATCGAGGTAAAACTAGAACAGGTAAGAGCTGAGTTTGAAAGAATAGAAGCGGTATGGAGTGAGCATCAAAACCTACTAGAATCCGTTAGAAAACTAGAGGCAAAAAGACTTGAAGCTGTAGCAATTTTAGAAAAAGCAAAGGAAACTAGTGATTTTGATTTTGCTTCTAAAATTCAATATAGTGAAATTCCTAAAATTGAAGAAGAACTTCTATATACTAAAGAAGCACTATCTAAACTTCATATTAGGTATCCGTTCCTTAGATTAAACGTAGGGAAAAGAGAGATTATGGAAGTAGTTTCATCTTTAAGTGGAGTACCTGTATCTAAGATGTTTGAAGAGGATAATTCTACGGTTTTGTCTTTACAAGATAGATTAAAACAGGTGGTATTTGGTCAAGATGAAGCGGTAGATAGTGTTACAAGAGCAATAAGAAGAAATAAGGTAGGAATCAATGATCCGGCTCGTCCTTTGGGAGTATTTTTATTCCTAGGTCCTACTGGGGTAGGAAAGACTCAACTTGCAAAAGCTCTGGCAAAAGAGTTGTTTCAAGATGAGAATAAAATTATAAGAATAGATATGTCTGAATATATGGAAGCTCATAACGTATCGAGACTTATTGGACCTCCTCCAGGATATGTAGGATATGGTAGTGGAGGAGAGCTAACTGAAGCTGTAAAAAATAATCCATACTCTATTGTGCTATTTGATGAGCTGGAAAAAGCTCATCCAAAAGTTCTCGATCTTCTACTTCAAATATTTGATGATGGAAGACTTACAGATTCTGAAGGAAGACTTATAAATTTTAAAAATACTTTAATTATTATGACCTCTAATGTAAAGGTATATGCTCCAAGATCTTATAAGGGAAAAGCTAGCTCTGTAGTGAACGTGGAAGAGTTTAAGATTAGAGAAGAAAATGAAGTCTATAATCAACTCAAACAGTATTTTAGACCTGA
>CACXFL010000024.1 GCA_902766925.1 uncultured bacterium
CATCCAGTTCATCTGAATTTACTCCTCAACTAGAACAAAACGATAAGGACTATGAAACTAGATCTAGATATGCAAAGGAACTTTATGATTCTGGGTCATATGGTCAGGCTATTGTAGAGTATTCAGATATTTTAAAAAATTATCCAGATCAAGCAAATGAAGCTAAATACTGGATAGGGATGTGTTGGTATAAACTTAAAGAATACAGTCTTTCTTACAAGATTCTTTCACAATATATCAAAGATGATCCTGGATCTAGTAATATTCCAACTGCAAAACTTACTATTGCAAATTCTTGGTTAGAACAAGGTTATTTTGATAAAGCTATGAAAGAATATAAAGATATAATTAAAACTTACCCTAAAGATCAAGTATCAACCATAGCTAAACAACAAATACTAAATGCAGGGAAAAATTTATGATTGAAGGATTAAAAATAATTAAAGAATATATCCGTAGAATAGGGGTAGTATCTATTCTTTTAATTTCAACGAGTTTTTATTCTGTACTATATAGTCAAGATAATACTACTTCAGAACAATCTCAATCTGGAGAACTTCAACCAGGAGAGGCTCCAAGAAGTTATACTGTTGAAGAAGGAGATACCCTGTACGATATCTGCGATCAGCTAATAGATAACTCAGATTATTGGCCAAAACTTTGGTCCCTAAATCCTGATATTAAAAATCCTCATTTTATAGAAGCTGGTACTAAACTTAGATTCTATGCAAATGATAGATTCTGGGCTGATAATTCTAGAGCTTTCTCTTCAGACGATGTAGTTCCAATAGATAATTCTCTTCTTACAGAATCTTCAGTAGTTCCTGAACATAATGTAGATCATCTACTGGCTTCAAATACTCAGTATCAAGATTCAGATTTTATAGGTTTAGATGATGTCCCAGGAGATTTTAAAACAGAGACTACAAGTTTTGGATATATTCATGATCCAACTCATTTTACTGCTATATTACCCGCTTTTATATACACCAAAGAGCCTCCAGCAGTTGGAGAAGTTTTGATAGGTACCGAAAACGAATCTTTAGGATCTGCTCCTAGCTCATTTTTACTTACTCCAAAACAAGGTCAAAGAATTGAGATAGGAAAGACTTATACCATAATAAGACCTAAAGATAGAGAGTATAGTATAAAGGATAAAAGGGATATGGGAGTAAGGTATGATTTTATAGGTCATGTTAATGTGACTAAAACAGTAGATCAAGGATCAAAAGTTTTATATCAAGCTGCTATAGTCTATTCTAATTCTGGCATAGCTCCAGATGATTTAGTAATTCCTTATAGATCTACTTTTAAACACTACAACATAGAGCATAAAGTTAAAGTTATAAACGATTATAAAGCTACTGTTTTTGATATGGAATATCAGGATCAAGCTTTAGCTCAACTAGGTCAGACAGTATTTTTAGACAAGAGATTATATCTTGAAGGATATTATCCAGTTTATCAAAAGGTATATTTGAATAACGGTATGGGACTCGGTGTACCTGTAGCTGCCGTCAATAAACAAGTGGCAATAGTTAAGATTATTGCCTCTTATCCTAACTATTCTGTAGGAGTTGTAGTAAATCAAAGTTTCCCTATTAAAGAAGGTGATAGTTTAGGAGAAAAATTAGAAAAGAGTTAATGGAAGTTTTATAGTGAATGTAAAAAAACTATTCGTTTTTAAATAAAAACCTCAGCTATCTTACTGTAACTACATAAAATTTATATGGCATACTTTGTGCTATATAACTAGTGTCAGATATCTTATCTGACAAAAAAGGCTGATTTATCACAAAGTTTTTGTAATACCCGTTATTACAGACTATCCCTACTCCTGCTGTTGTTTCTCATATCCTTACTCCTTTTCATAATTCCTCCTTTAAATCAGCCTTTTTATTTATCTATTTATCTATTCAATTAATTATCTACTAATATTCATTTTATTCCTATTATTTTAGGAACATATTACTTTTATCTTTTTTATTGGATGTATAAATGTCTGAACCTATAAATTTTATCTTACTTCAAAATAAAAAAATAAAGTGTTATTCCAGATGATATGGATAGGGTGAAATTTTTTTGATCTAAACTTTTAGACTATTTGAAAGATATTAGTCATATTGGAATATAAAAATAGAATGTAATTATTTTGCTTTAAATTAGTTTAATTCTATTCTATGACATTTTTATATAAATTAAAGGCTCTATCTTTTGTTAGATGGAGCCTTTAATTTATAAGACGAATGATAATATTAATATTTAATTCAAGTTTTATAGAAGATCCAGATAAAATTCAACTTCATCAATATAAAGATTATCGTTATTAATAAAGTTATTTAGATGATCTATTTTATCTTGAAGAATTTGAACTAGATCATTTTTATGAAAAGCTACATCTTCTAGTTTTATAATATCTCTTTCAACTAATTGGTTGACAGTATCATCAATGGAATCAAGTTGTTTTTGAATTAATGATACTCTTAGTTTAGAAAGGTTTTTTAACTCTTCAATAGTTTGTTCATCAAAATCTGTTTGAGCTACTAAATTAACATTTGCCATAACCACCTCAACATAAATCAGAATCAACACAACACGGGATAGAATATCTAAAATATCTACTACCCACCAAACTAAGAGCAAATAGTGTACCAGTTATATACAAAAAAAAGTCTAATAATTTCAGCCTATCTAACTTATTAAAGGAAGGATAAGTGTATAGATATCATCTTTTTGGCATTCATTTAATACGACAGTTTTAAGTTTAGAAGCTTCTCCTATACTGATAGAAATATCCTTTTTTTTTAAACCTAGAAGCTTGGATAGGTACTTTATTAAAGTCTCATTTGCTTTTCCATCTACAGGAGGGGAAGCTATCTTAATTTTTAACCTATCGTTAAATACACAATCAATAGCTGTTTTTTTTGCTGATGGTTGAACTTGTATCATCAGTTTAACACTGGTACCATCTTGTTTTAACCAACTTACTTCCATTTTTATTCCTACTATTATGATCAAAGATTTGTGCCAATAAATTTACGCCATATATTTGACTGTGTAGTATATGAGAACACAAAAATTTGACGAACACAACGAATAAGGTGGTTGGTAAATTTTAAATAACAAGTATATTCACAATCATAATGTGTAAATATTACCTATAGGAAAAAAATGGCATGAGTGTTGCAGTAGAAAAAGTGGAAGTTTTTAAGTAATTTATAGG
>CACXFL010000025.1 GCA_902766925.1 uncultured bacterium
GGATTCGTTCTGGAAGTAAAAAGAAGTGCTAAAGGTCCTCAAGTTATTCTATCACGTGCTCATCCTGGATTTTTGGTATCCTTGTTTGAACATGTTGTAACTGAAATATACGATGGAATCGTAAGTATTGAAGGAGCTGCTCGTGATCCTGGAAATAGATCTAAGATTGCGGTGTACTCTAAAGATGCTTCCGTAGATCCTATTGGTGCTTGTGTTGGGATGAAAGGACAAAGGGTTCAATCCATAGTTCAAGAACTTAACGGAGAAAAAATAGATATAGTTCCTTGGGATAGAGATCCTGCTAAACTCGTATGTAATGCCCTGGCTCCTGCTGTAGTATCTAAAGTTATAGTAGATGAAGAAAATCATGGAATGGAAGTTATCGTTCCTATAGATCAACTATCTTTAGCTATAGGTAAGAAAGGTCAAAACGTAAAATTAGCAGCTCAACTTACTGGTTGGAAACTAGATATTAAGAGTGAAGCTAAACTAGAACAAGAAATGAGTAATATTAAAGAAATGCTTGCTTCTATCGAAGGTATTACTGAATTATTTGCAGGTATTTTAATTCATGAAGGTTATACAACTGCTTCTCAAATAGCTGAGCTTTCTCCTAGAGCTTTAGCAAGAATGCTAAATCTTGAAAGTCAAGAAGAAGCTGAAAAGATTATAAAAGCTGCATCTGAGTTTGATGAAGAATCCTTCGAAGAAAAACAAGAACAAAAAGCTGAAAATGCGGAAGAAAATCTATCTGAAGAAGAAAAAGAACTACTTGATAACTCTTATGTAGATCCTACTAAATTTAAAATTGCTAAAGTTGGTGGAAGTTCTGAATCTGAAGCTCAAGATAAGGGGTACTCTTCTGATAGAGATGATAAGATTGCTATGTTCTCTAAATTATATGGTGTTGGAGAAGCTGCAGCTCACGCTTTAGCAGATGCAGGATATGTTGCTATTGGTGATATTCTTGCTGATTCTTTAGATGAATTATCATCTAAGATTAATATGCCTCTGACTGTTGCTAGAACAATTCAAATAGCTGCAGATAAGTTCTTACAAGAAGAAAGAGCTTCTTCAAAGAAAGAAGATTAGAGTAAATGATTGAAGTAGTGATTTAGGGTACTAAGGTTTAACTAAGGTATTAGAGGAGATAGGTGTTCATGGGTAAGATTCGTGTTTACGAACTGGCTAGAGAGTTAAACATAGAAAGTAAGATTTTACTTAACACTATGAAAAATATGGGCATAGTGGTAGCTTCTCACCAAAGTATGTTATCCGAAGTAGATGCGGAAAAAATCAGAGAATTTGTATCTGGTAAGGGAACTTCTACGAACGTAGAAGCATCTACTGCTAAAGAACCTGTTAAAGTTATTAGAAGACGTGTTGTAAGAAATACCGATAGTTCTTCTGTTACCGTGACAAGAACTGTAGCTGGAACGGATAAAAAAGAAACTACTCCTAAGGAAGATCATCCTGTGGATAGTACAAATTCAGTTTCATCTGAAGCGGAAAAGGTAACTGATACTAAAGTTGAAGAGCCGGTTAAAAAGGGACTTGCAGATAGAATTAAATCTTTCTTTACCTCCTCTAAAGAAAGTAAAGAAACTCAAGAAAAACAACCAGAATCAGCTTCAGTTCAGATAGAAGCTGAGGCTGTATCTCAAGAAACAACAACTACTGCTACTTTATCTACAGAAGTTAGTGGGCAGGAAGTTTCTGTAAAAGATGAGCCTTCTAAACAAGAAATAAAAGAAGTGCCTGAGAAGAAAGTAGTTAAAAAGGAAAAACCAAGAGTAGGAGCTACTATAGTAAGAAAGGCTACTCCTGAAGAAGTAGCAGCAGCTTCTAAAAATAGGGAGTATCAAAGAGGATCTTCTAGAATAAGAAGAGAAGATACTAAAGGGACCCATTTTACAGGTATAGGTTCAGGGACTCAAGCTGGATATCAAGATATGCCTCAGTCTTCTTCTAATCAATGGAAGAAAGACAAAGATAAGAAAAAACAAGATGATGATGGAGAAGATTACATCAAAAAACCATCTATGTTTAAAACTGGTAAGAAGGAGGTATTTAACGCTAGATCACTTCTTTCTCAACTCGATGAGGATTATGATGAAGATGATCCTTTGATGGATGATAGATTGGTATCTAAATTAGTTTATACACCATCTGCTGCTTTTAAAAAGAAAGCTCTGAAACGTAGAACGGATCTCAAAAAGACTAACATAACGGTATCTAAAGCTCAGTACAGAATTATAAAAATGGCTGAAACTATTTCGGTAGCTACTCTTGCTAAAGATTTGAAGGTAAAAGCTAGTGAAATTATAAAAAAACTTATGGCGCAAGGAGTTATGGTATCAGTGAATGAAAGTATAGATTTTGATACTGCAAGTTTAATCGCTTCTGAATATAACTATGAGGTTCAAAGTTCAGTACTTGCTGAAGATGATGTGCTAAAAAATCTATATCCTAAAGATCCTGTATATGAAACTCGTCCTCCTATAGTTACGGTTATGGGACATGTTGACCATGGTAAAACCTCAATTTTGGATGCTATACGAAAGACATCAGTTGCTTCTGGAGAAGCAGGGGGTATCACTCAACATATAGGGGCTTATTTTATCGATTATAATGGTCATAGAATTTCTTTTATAGATACTCCAGGTCACGAGGCTTTTAGTTCTATGAGAGCTCGTGGAGCAAATGTTACAGATATTGTAGTTCTTGTAGTAGCTGCTGATGATGGAGTTATGCCTCAGACTGTGGAAGCTATCTCACATGCTAAAGATGCTGGGGTTCCTATAATAGTAGCTGTAAATAAAATAGATAAAGATCATATTAATATCGATAGGATATACACTCAACTTAGTGAATACGGAATTACTTCTGAAGAGTGGGGTGGAGAAAACCAATTTGTTAAAGTATCAGCTTTGAAGGGAATAGGACTTGATGAACTACTAGATGCTATTTTACTTCAAGCAGAGATTTTAGAACTTAAAGCTTGTAAGGATTATCCAGCTCGTGGTGTAGTACTTGAAGCAAATCTTGATACTGGTAGGGGAGCTGTAGCTACAGTTATTGTTCAAAACGGTACCTTAAGAGTTGGTGATTATGTTCTAGTAGGACATGAAATGGGAAAAGTCAGAATGATGAATGACTTTTTAGGTAGATCTTTAACAGAAGCTCCTCCTTCTACACCGGTAGCACTTGTTGGGCTTTCATCTCCTCCTAATGCTGGAGATATATTCTATAAGGTAGAAGATGAAAAACAAGCTCGTGAGCTTCTTGATGTAATTATTGCTAAGGAAGAAAAAGCAAAAGTTAAACAAAGTGCTTCTCAAGGTCTTGAAGATCTTTTGTCCAAGATGAAGGATATGGATTCTTGTGAACTTCCTATTATTATCAAAGCTGATACTCAGGGATCTGCTGAAGCTTTGTCTGATTCTATAGTGAAACTCAGTACAGACCAGATTAAAAATAAGATTATCCACAAGGGAGTTGGAGGAATATCAGAATCTGATTTAGCACTGGCTCAAACATCTAAAGCTGTAATTATAGGGTTTAATGTTAGATCAGTTTCTAAGAGTATAGATGATGAGGCTGATGAACAGGGTATCGTTATTAAATACTTCTCTGTAATTTATGATGTGGTAGATGCAATTAAATCTATTATGGTAGGAAAACTTCCTCCAATACTAGAAGAAGAAGTTATAGGTCATGCTGAAGTTAAAGAAGCTATCAACGTTTCTAAAATTGGAACTATAGCAGGATCTACCGTGATAGATGGTAAGGTTACACGTAATGCAAATGTTAGACTTATACGTGATTCTATCGTTATATATAACGGTAAGATTGGATCCTTGAGAAGATTTAAAGATGATGTTAAAGAAGTTAAAAGTGGTTATGAATGTGGTATCAGTATAGAAAACTATAATGATATAAAAATTGGAGATACACTTGAAATATTTGTAATTAACGAGGTAGCTCCAACTTTATAATAATTAAGACTAAGGCTTAAAGATAACAGGACTAAGTTTAGATAGGTGGATCTTCTTATAAAAAGATCCACCAATTGGATGTTTAATAGGTTAGGTTTTTTTATGAGTATTAGAGTTTCAAGACTAGCGGATGAGATTAGAGATATTATAGCTTCTTGTTTTTTAGGAGGAAGATTACAGGATCCTAGAATTAAAGATGTAACCATCACATCTGTGGTATTATCAGCAGATCTTCAGATAGCTAAAGTGTATTTTAGAGTTTATGATTTAGAATCTAAAGATAAAGCGTTAGAAGGCCTACAACATGCTGGAGGATATCTAAGAAAACAACTTTCCTCACTTGATCTAAGAAGAATTCCAGAGCTTAAATTTTTCTATGATGATGGGGTAGAAAAGAAGGAAAGTATTGAAAGAATTTTGTACGAGCTAAAAAATGAATCTAAATAGCTAATTCTGGCATATCTAATGGTTAATAAAGATAGAATACAAGTATCAGGACTATTACCTGTAAATAAAGAATCTGGGGTTATATCTAAAGATGTAGAACGCAAGATTGTATCTAGGTTTGGTAGGTTTAAAATTGGTCATGTAGGGACTCTGGATCCTATGGCTTCAGGTGTGCTACCTTTACTTTTTGGTGATGCTACTAAACTGCAGGATTATTTTGATAGTAGGAAAGTGTATTCTATTTCAGTTACATTAGGAACAGTTACAGATAGCTTTGATATTACAGGGAAGGTAGTTGAAAAGCGGTGCTATGAGGGGATATCTTTAGTAAGGATTGAAGAAGTTATAAAAAAATATTTGGGAAGTATTGTTCAAATTCCTCCTGTCTACTCTGCTGTTAAATTTAATGGTAAGGCTCTTTATAGTTATGCTGCTAGAGGGAAGGAAGAAGAACTTGATATGAATCAGTTTAAAAGGAAGGTTTATATCTATGATATAAGGGTGGAAGACTACAGTCTTTCGAGGATAGATCTTAGAGTAGAATGTTCTAAGGGGACCTATATGAGAACTCTTGCCTCGGATATAGGAGAGGATCTAGGATGCGGTGGGTGTTTGTCTAGGATTGAGCGGATTTGCTCCTCGGGTATAGATATTAAAGAGTGTGTGTGCTTAGATGAAATACTTCAGTGTAGCAGTATGGAAGAGGTTCAAGATAAGTATATGGTAGCAGTATCAGATCTTAAGTTAGGGATACCAACCATAGAGTTAAAGTTAGATAACAAGCAGGTGGATAGGCTATTTAATGGGCTGGAACTTCCTTATTTAAAAAGTAATTTTATGGATGATGGGGTTAGAAAAGAGGGGTTGTTTTTGTTTAAAAATCTAGGTAAGGTGGGGTTGGTTGAACTGTCAGAACATAAAGAAGATAAAGATCAAAACTTAGATACTGGATATGTGTTTATAAAGTTAAGGAGAGGGATATGTTAGGTGGAAGACTTTTTACAAGCGAATCAGTAAGTGAAGGACATCCTGATAAAATTGCTGATCAGATTTCGGATGCAATTTTGGATTCTCTTCTATCTCAAGATAAAAATGCGAGAGTAGCTTGTGAGACCTTGGTTAAAACTGGGCTTATAGTGGTAGCTGGAGAGATCTCCACTGATGCGTGGGTGGATGTACCTGCGGTTGCTAGAAGAGTAGTAGCAGAGATCGGTTACACTGATAGTTCTCTTGGATTTGATAGTGAAAGCTGTGGAGTAATCTCTTCACTGGAGCAACAATCTCCGGATATTGCTATGGGAGTAGATAGAGGAGAAGAATTAGGAGCCGGAGATCAAGGGCTGATGTTTGGATATGCTTGCAGTGAGACTCCATCTTTGATGCCAGCAACTATATACTATGCTCATGAAATTTTAAAAAAGTTAGCTCAAGCTAGAAAATCTGGGGTATCTTTTCTGAGACCAGATGCCAAAAGTCAGGTTACGGCAAAATATAATGATAAGGGAGATATTGAAGGATTTACTACTATAGTGGTTTCTAGTCAACACAGTGAATCTATATCTATGAAGGATCTATACGAATATATAGTGGAAGAATGTGTAAAAAAAGTAGTTCCAGCTTCTTTTTTAAAAAATACCACATACCTTGTTAATCCTACGGGACGTTTTGTAATAGGAGGTCCTAAGGGAGATTGTGGGCTTACTGGTAGAAAGATTATCGTAGATACTTACGGTGGACATGGAGCTTGTGGGGGAGGAGCCTTTTCAGGGAAGGATCCTACAAAGGTTGATAGATCTGCTTCTTATATGGCTCGTTACATAGCTAAAAACGTTGTTGCAAGTGGGGTAGCTTCTAGCTGTCTTGTGCAACTAGCATATGCTATAGGGGTTGCTGAACCTGTAGGTATCTGGGTTACAACTAATGGAACTGGTAAAATCCCTGATGAAAAGATAGCCTCTATTATAGAAAAGAATTTTCCACTAAGTCCTAGGGGGATTATCAATCATTTGGATTTGTTAAAACCTATATATGAACAAACTGCAAGATACGGACATTTTGGAAGAGACGAGTTTAGTTGGGAAAAAACAGATATGAAAGATTTGTTTCTAAAATAAACCTTGTTGAAAACCATATTAAAGATTAAACTTTTATAAGTATCGGTATAGTTGATGTTTTTATTGGTAGGAGAATATCCGGAATGGTTCGTATAGCTAAAAAGATTTTAGTAGTTAATAAAGATTTTCAATATAAATATACATGGAATGTGGTTTTAATTGGGATTTTAACAACAGTTTTATCTGTTGCAATCATATTAATCCCCCTTTATATATTTGGAATACTTAGAATTCCTAGGTTTTTACCTACTCCTATACTTTTAACCATGGGGTTTGCTGCCATTATAAATATAGTGGTTGTAATTCTTCTTACTGTTGCTTCCACTCATAAGATTGCAGGTCCTGTTTTTGCTCTTAATAGAGCTTTACGTAATATAGAGCTTGGTAAATGGAATAAACCATTGAAGCTTAGAGATTCCGATGAAATGAAATATCTTGCCACAAATTTTAATACCATGGTTGAAGCATTGGTTACTACTACAAGACAAGATATTGAGTGTTTAGATGTTATTATAAGAAAGCTTGAAGCCTCGGTTGAAGAACTCAGTGATGATCAAAAGGAAATATTTGATGGTCTTAAAATCTTCAAACAAAGGCTGGAGCAGAGAATAGATGATAAAGATGTTATAGGGACATCTATATAGTAGAATCATGACTGGGATCAAGATCAGACACGAGATTAGTATCAAGGGGAATTAATGATAGAGAAGTTAACAGGAACTCTTACAGATATACTTCCTACTAATATTATTATTGAGGTAGGTGGGGTAGGATATGGTCTTGAGGTGCCTTTAAGTTTTGTAACTAAACTTACAAAAGGGATGAGTCTGACTGTGTGGACTCATACTTATCTTCGTGAAAATATGATTAAACTATTTGGTTTTTCTTCATATGTAGAAAAGAAGGTATTTGAGATACTACTTGAGATCAGTGGAGTAGGTCCAAAGGTAGCTCTTGCAATACTATCTAGTCTTAGTGTAGGGGCTATTAGAAAGGCTATTCAATACGAAGATAGCTCAGCATTTCTAGCAGTTCCTGGAATAGGCCCACGTCTTGCTGAAAGAATTTTAGTAGAGTTAAAACCTAGGGTTTCTAAGATAATTTCAACTATGAATTTTGTATCTGATATGAGTGAAGAGGTTGGAGAAGAATCAAGTTATGAGAATTTATCCTTGCCATTTGATACTCCTTGTCAGCTTCAAGAATCTACCTTGGAGGATGTTCGTTCAGCTCTGGAAAATCTTGGATTTAAAGATAGAAATATCACTCCAGTAATATCTAAACTTAAGGATCAGGCTAGATCTGGAACTTCTTTCCAGGATCTACTAAAGATAGCTCTTTCAGATATAATGCATTAGGATCATAGAGGTAAATATGGGTACTTCTGATATGTTTAAAGAGGTAGAGCAAAATATTAAGGTAGAACGACTGGTTAGCACTGATCTTACCCAAGAGGATAGAGAAGAGCAGGTAGTAACTCTTTTACAACTTAGACCTACTTCTTTTGATAGTTTTCCTGGACAGGATAGAACTAAAGAAAATCTAAGAGTTTATGTTCAGTCAGCAAAAACTCGGGGGATGGTTCTTGATCATGTGTTACTTCATGGACCTCCAGGACTTGGAAAAACATCTTTGGCAAAGATTATAGCAATGGAACTTGGGGTAGAGTTTTTTCAAACATCAGGACCTGCTATAGAAAAACCTGGGGATCTGGCTGGAATGCTCACTGCTCTTCCTAAGGGAGCTGTGTTTTTTATAGATGAGATTCATAGACTATCAGCTACGGTAGAAGAGATGCTATATTCTGCTATGGAAGATTATTTCATAGATATGATTGTAGGAAAAGGAGTAACTGCCAGAAGTATAAAGGTTCCTATATCACCTTTTACTCTAATTGGAGCTACTACTAAAGTGTCTTCTCTTACAAGTCCTCTTATAAGTAGGTTTGGAATAAGAGAAAGGTTTGATTACTATACGGATGAATCATTGAAACAAATTATTCTTAGATCTTCTAGGATTGAACATCTAAATATAGACGAAGATGCGGCCCTGAGACTTGCCTCTTCTTGTAGGGGTACCCCTCGTATAGCCAATAGACTCCTTAGAAGAGTTAGGGATTTTTCCGAGACGGCTCATTCTCCAACTATTACAAAAGATATAGTAGAAAAAGCTCTGCTTAGAATGGAGATAGATTCTTGTGGACTAGATCCTATGGATAGAAGAATCCTAAATACTATAGTAGATCAGTATGGAGGAGGTCCTGTAGGAATAGAGGCTCTCTCATACAGTGTAGGAGAAGAACGTTCTACTATAGAAGATGTTTATGAACCCTATCTTGTACATAAAGGCTTTGTTGTAAGAGGAGCGAGAGGAAGGGAAATTACCTCTAAAGGAAGACAACATCTGACTTTAGTGTAGATAATAAAACAAAACAGGGGGTACTAAAGTACCCTCTGTAAATTCTTGGATTTTATTTTTTATAATAGGCAATGCGTCTATCTAAGACTGTAGGCCATTTCACAGAATAACCTCTACCAGTATTTTCTAAAGTTTCACCCTCTTCAAATAAATGTAATCCTGCTATAGCATCAGAATTATTTACATCATCCTCATCATCATCATCATATGCTTGAGGAATATCAGGTGTATCAGGTATATTTATTTGGTTACTTATAAAAAATTCTGACACATAATTTGTATACAAAACGTTATTTTCTATTCCTATTATATAATAATCTTTAAGTTTTATATCTTTTTCTAGTTGAGTTAACTTAGAATCATTTTCTATTTCTGAAATATTTAACGAATGGATTTCCCCACTAGCAAACTCGTTTAAAAAGTTCTCCAGTTCAGCTTTATCTTTTGCTAGATCATTAGGAAGAAACATTTTAATCTCTTCCCTATAAGCACTATTTCCTCCCCAGTATGAAGCTAGATAATCCATATAATATTTATCAGCAGTTTGACCTGGTACATCAGTTAGATTTATAGTTCCATCAACTCTATAAGACTTTATATTTGCACCAAAAATTATAGGTTTAGTACAGTTTATATCAGAGCTTAAGTATCCAAAACTTAACTCTGCCATTATAGATTCAGAACTTTTTATAAAAAGAGCTCCCTTAATCCTATAGGAAGTTTTAGCTCCTTCTTCTCGGAGCTCTTGACATTTAACCTCATAAACATCAACCCCTTGAATTCCTTCTTGTAACCCTGGAAAATTTGTTTGAAATGCAAATTGAGCTTTTCCTATACTCGCACTATTACCTTCATCATCATCATCATCACTGCAAGAGATAAATAATCCAAAGGCTAAGATTGTAGACATAAATAGAATAGATACACGAGTTCTTATCAACATGATTAACCTCCAAAAAAAAATATAAAACAATATAATTCTATATTGTTAGTATGGGGAATGTCTAGTAATTAGACAAGCTACCATGGGAAATAAGGTCAGGCTATAAGGGGGCCGTCTTTATATAAAATCCTTTAATTTAGAATACTTAGATTATTATCAGGGGTATTTATCTTGTATATGAATAAAAATTATGCTATTAACCTCCTCTAATATAAGAGTGTAGTTAATTGTTGGAGGGGGGTAAGATGTTACCTAAGTTTTTAAAATTAGCTATTGTTTCTTATTTATTGATATCTTCTTTTCAACCCGTAGTAGCTAGCTCGTTTATAGATATGATATTTGGAATATCTACTGAAAATAGTAGTGTAACAATCAGTTCTGGATCTAGATTAAGTGTCTTGAAGCTATTAAAAATAAAGTTTACTCAAGTAAAACTTTAAAAGATATAGAAGATATTTCTTTTGAATCTAAAGTTTTGAAAAAATTAAATAACACGGGGGAAAAAGTATAAAGTTTAAAAATTTAAAGTTTTAATTTCTTAAATTTAAGGAGTTAGAAATGTTAAAAAAAATGGTTAAATTAGCTGTTATTTCTTTTTTGTCCATATCATCGATATCAGCTACAACTAGTGAAAAAATTATAGATTTAACACCTGGAAAAGCAGTACGAATAAACGATATAATGGTTACTTGTCGTCAAGCTGAGTTTCCAACTGCAGAAGCTATTGAACAACATAAAAAGATAGTAGATCTTAAAGATGAATTTTGTGATAAATTTATCTCCTCATCTAACAGAGAAGTCTGTTATGCAGTGAAGGTTAAGTACTTAGATCCGCAAGCATTAGATATTTGTAGACAAAATATCATTTCAGAATCTAGACAATTAGAATGTTTAAAAATTATAAAAAATAAAGTTTATGGAACTCGTGAAATAAAATTTGTAAAGGAAAGTATTTCAACATCTAAAATATTGGAAAAGTTTAAACAATTCGGTGAAGAAATATAAGCTTGTCTTAGATTAAAAAATACTTGAAATATTGACGGTAGGTCCAAATATTAAATTAAAGTGTTTTTAGATATAAAAGAGAAATTTCTTCCAGTGTTGGATCTATCTCTTCTAAATGAATGAAACTGGGGAGTTTTAAAAGTGCACTGTCTAGTGACTCTAATATTTGATGGATTGATACCAGATTGAATAAGACGAATACAACCAAGCATCTGAGTATCTAAAATCCAAGAGTCCACCATGTATTTTAAAGAACACTGATCTATCAGGGATCCTGCTACTGATTTTACTTGATCCATTACATCTGATTTAACCTCGTATGAAGCAGGAAGAATTGCTGGATACACTAAAACATAGACATTATCAGGATTTATATCATAATCAGTATAGACCTTTTGAATGGCTTTAGGAATCAACTCGTTTACAAGCCCTCGCCATCCCGCATGAACCGCAAGTACTCTTTTTTTATCCCGATCACTCATAAGTATAGGTACACAATCAGCAGTTACTATACCGATTAGTTCCTCATGATCTGTATAGATTGCATCTGCTTCGATGAGTGGATTTGATTGAACCTCGGATACATATACAAGCTTATCAGAATGCACCTGATGAGGACGTATAATTTTATCAGTATCTATCACCTTTTTCGAAGAACTCCACCCTTGAAAAAGCCCTCTAGGAATAAATCCATAAGATAATCCCAGAGAATCAAAACCAGGATGCCTAAAATCATTACTGAAAGATATCTTTTTTAAAAGTGATGAATCTATCATTGAAAAATGTTCCTAACTGGGGGAGCTATTTATTCTTATCTAGATATTTTTTTAAATACCCAGCAGCATATAGATAAGAATCTATTCCAAGTCCACATATTACCCCAAGTGCTTGAGAAGATATATAAGAATGATGACGAAACTCTTCTCTGGCAAAAATATTTGAGATATGTACTTCTACATAAGGTACTCCTACAGCAAGTAGTCTATCTAAAATAGCTATTGAAGTATGAGTCCAAGCTCCAGGATTTATAACTATTCCATCATAAGAAGATGAGATAGTCTCTATAAATGATGATTCAGAATTTGTCTGAAAAAAATGAAAATTTATATCCTTAGATAGATCTGATCCCTGTAACATATCTTCAATATCTCTTAGGGTATATCGAGAGTAGATTTCGGGCTGACGGATTCCTAAAAGATCGAGGTTTACACCGTTTATAACTAAAATATCGTACAATGGAAGATCTCCAAAATTTTAATGGATAAATAATAAAGTAAAAACCTAAGATAGAATAGATAAAACAATTACTGATCAGAATCAAGTTTAGACATCAAAGAATTTAGAATGGATATTTTATAATCTATTTCTTTCATTCTTTCGAGTTCATCTGCTAACTCGGGATCTACTCCTATATCAGAAATGGCTTGTTTTTGATCAAGACGGGAGAGTTCTTCTATTTTTTCTTGAAGGACTTTGCTGTGAGGCTTTTCTAGTAGAAGTTGACGATAGATACCAAGGGCCTTACCATAGTGTCCTTGACGAGCATAGATAGAAGCAAGAGTCATAGAACTTAGTGAGGAAGAAGCAAAGTTTTGATTCAGACTGGTATCTGCCTCATCGGTAAAAGCATTTGAAAGGTTTGATAGACGAAAGTTGTTGAAAGTAGCCGGATCTGAATTGTTTGTAGACTGTTGAGTAGGAGATATTTCAATATCATCTTGATCTGATTTATCTGAACCTTGAGTTGATTCAGATGATATGGATGAATCGGACTGATGGAGCTTTTTTACTTTAGAAGGAGTAAAGTTTTTTAAAATAAACTCTTTATCAAGTTCTAAAGATTCTATAAGTTTTATCCTTGCTGTATCAAAACCTAGGTTAACTATATCTTGTTTGATAGAAATAACTTCAGAGTCCGAAGATGGCTTTTGTTCAAAAAGTAAGTTTCTACATATATCTTCAAGTCCTAGAAGAATAGAAAGCTTTATCTTTAATTTCTGAGCTAACTTGTTTGTATCCAAGGATACAGGAGATTCCTCAAGGTTTTGCCATGCTTCATCTATAAGTCCTTTTTCTAGTAGATTTTTAGATAAAAGTACCCTTGCTACAGAGAAAGAAGGATGTCTTCCTACTCCTTCTATAAGAAGTTCTAAACTTTCATTGGTTTTTCCATGGGATTTTAATACATCAGAGAACTGAAGAAAATATTTACCTTCAGGATCTTGGCTGAATTTTTTTACAATAGAAGATTCAGAACGAGAAAGCCTCTCTCCTTCAATCAAAGCTAACCATTTGTCTATCATATAATCCCTCAATACGTTGAAATAAAGCTTAGATTTTTATTTAGTTAAACTAAATCTAAATATATTCTGAATTTAATTATTATACTAATCTTCTTCCTTATCTTTAACTGTTATCTTATTGGTTTGAGTAGCTTGGACATTACCAGATCTTATCTCTAATATAACCTCAGAGTTTACCTCTCCAAGATCAGGATTGAATGGAGGACAACGAAGTGTGTATTCAATCTCAAAGATTCCACAACTATTGGTACAAAAGTTTTCCTGAGGGGTTATAATACCTCTTAGATAATAATCTGAATCATCAAGTATTTTAGGATCCCAAACAGCAGATATCCAAGTACCATCTCCTCCTTCTCTTAAACTTTGAACTGAACTTTCAGTTTCTGCACTGTATAGAGCTGGAACAACACGAATATAACCTGCAGGCATTGGGGCTCCACTATTTTCTGAAACAGAATCAGTTTGAACAAACTTAAAGGCGGCGTACGATCTATAAAGTATAGCTTGAGTATTAGCAATACAGGTGAGCTCTTCTGTACTCTGTATCATAGGAGTAATCGCGACATCAGAGTTCATAACAGCATTAGTACAGTTAAGAATACACTTTCCTTCTCCATCTCCTCCGCTTCCACAGGAACTTAAAAGGATGATAAAAAATAGATAAATAATTAATTTCAAAGTCTTCATAACTATATCCTAATACTTAAATACTTTCTTATTCTTCCTCTAATAGTTCATCAAGTTGAAGGTTTTCTTCAATTCCCCCAGAAGTAATTTTTGGATCTGATAACTCTTCAGCCTGTTCTACCTGAGAAGAACTTGAAGTAGATGGAGTAACTTCCGTTTTTGCCATCTTAGCTTTAGAACTAGTATCATCATCGTCGTCATCGTCGTCATCGTCGTCATCATCATCATCATCAGTATTTATTGAACCAACTGAAGATCGAGCTGGGTTTTTTACATTAAAAGCAATTGGATCGTCTTTATCAGAGAATTTAGCTTCAGGAATCTTTTGATCTCCAATTATACTAACTCCCTCTACAGTTTTAATGGTAGGAGTTATAAGCATCATTAACTCAGTATGAGATTCGGTTTGTTGTTTTCCTTTAAACAAGGCTCCTATTAGAGGAATAGAAGAAATAAAAGGAAGTTTCCATTCTTTGTAAGTCTTTTTATTATCGTAGAGACCTCCAATAACAGCAGTTTCACCACTTTTTTTAATAAGTTTAGTGGTAAGAGTTCTATTGTTAGAAGAAGCTACAGCTTGTGTAGCAGCAGCTGCTGTTGGAGTGTTGCTACTAAGAGAAATCTGAAGACTAACTTTTCCATCTGTTGTAATTTCTGGAGTAACATTTAAAGATAATGTATAACTAACTGTGGAAAGGGTAGAAGTCCAATCTCCAGTTTCTTTACTCAGGGTTGAAGTATTAAAATAATCGGTAGTACCAGCTGAGATAGCAGCTGATTCTCTGTCTTTAACTAAAACCTTGTTAGATTGAAGTATCTCTGTAGTACCTTTATTTTCACCAATTTTTAGTTTTAGATCTAGATTTACTACATCATTTATACTACCAACCAAAAATTCTATAGCATTTGAAGTACCAACAGAACCAGCTCCAGCATCTACTTGGAAAGAAGGAACTTGAAGGTTGTTAGGAAATTTTAAAGATCCAAAATCCATACCGTTTAGTGAGGAGTAATTCATGTTTCCAAGCCAGGAAATACCAAGTTCATTCGAGTTAGCTCTGTTTACTTCAATTAATTTTGAAGCTATTTCTACCTGAGGAATAGGAACATCAAGTCTTTCTACAAGAAGTTTTGCTTTAGATAAAATAACCTCTGGAGCTTCTAAAATAAGAGCGTTAGTTCTTGAATCTGTAGATATCTTTATCTTTTTTGCTAGTCCTTGAGTTATGAGAAGTTCTGCCATTCTTGCTCTTATTTCTTCTGCTTTAGCATTAGAAAGTTTTATAACTAGAATCTTATTCTTTTCAGCCATCAGTTTTGCATCTGTAATCTTTTCTTTACTTGTTAGATAATCGGTCATTCTGTCTATAGAATCTATTCTTATTATGTTAGAACCTATTCTGGACATAACAAGTTTATAGGTTTCAAGAATTGCAGCAAGTGCTGCATCCCAAGGAACTTTAGAAAGTTTTATAGTAATAAGTTCTTGACCTACTTCCTTAGAAAATATGAAATTATTACCACTTTGATCTGCAAAAGTTTGAAGAACCTGTCTTAATGGAGTAGAGTAGAATTCTATTTCTACAGCTTCACCAACATATTTGTTATAATCCTTATCTTCTAGACCTTCTCCAATAATATCGTTTGAAGGATAGTTGACAGAAGAAGAATCTCGTCGGATACCTGAAGAATTTATGTTAGCACTATCAATTGGGTTTCCATTAGAAGTTTTACTATCCACCTCTCCCATCTTATCCAATGGATCCATAGGCTCACTGCTTTGAGTAGATCCATCTTTGGGAGGAGTAGGAGGTTCAATTGATTTAGATACAGGTTCATAAGGTGTAGATGGAGATACCTGATCTGTAGCAGTAGAATCCTGAGTAGGAGATACTACGGTATTAGAACCAGAAGGAGATACAATATCCTCTCCTCTTGCTTGAGCTACTTGGTTTATATATATAGATTGGGATGAGTGGGTATCTATTAGGGAACCATACTCTTTAAATAATCCCTCTAGAATCTTTAAGTTAGTATTTCCAAATACAGGTAGTAAAGAATCTGCTTTTTCTATAGGACGAGACTGAGGCTCTGGTTGAACAATCTCAGATCTTTGTTTGTATTTATCAAGTATTGGGAAATGTAATTTTAAATATTTTTGTTCTACCTCTTTGGTGTAGCTAAGCTCGTCTTTTAGTTTTATTATAAGGTTTATAGTGTTTTTATCCTGTCTTTTTAATCTAAAGTTTTTTATAGAAGAAGCAAAAGCTGCTGTATTTATCACATGATATAAATTAGGTTTGCATTTAGTGTTTGAAAAAGTAAAGATCAATTCTTTAGTGTTAAATGGAGTTTTATCCTCTACCATTTTTGATATAAAAGATGGAGGATTATCATAGTCTATCTCAATTGTCATACGAGATTCTTGGAGGTTATAATCAAAGCTTATCCAAGATATCATTGTAGGAAGCTCGGTATGAGGGGTAACCTGTTCATCTGTAGAATCAGAAGATGATAAAGTGTTAGTATCTACTGAATCTTGAATTAAACTTTCCTCAGATTCTAAACTAGAATCTGAACCTAGTTCATCAAGTTCTGAAGAATAGAATGCATCCTGTTTTTTTACTGATTTTTCTTTGCTAGACTTAGATTTAACTTGTTTGTAGGATAGATCCTCGATATCTTCTAGATCAAGTTCAGAATCAGATTCATCTGAAGTTAATCTAGAACTTGAAGAACTACTGTAACAAGAGTAACTAAGTAGTGTAAAGACTATCAGTATAATTTTGGTGTATTTTTCTAACACTTATCATCCCCTGATAATATTAAGTTAAATATTAAAATATAACTCTAGTTACATTATTTTTGAACTTTTTTGCCTTTTAAAGCTTTTTTGCCTTTTTGACCTTTTTTAGCTTTTAGATCTTTCTTTGAAGGGGCTTTTTTCTCAGGAGTTGTAACTTTGGTGTCAGTTGCTCCTTCTAGATTTTCTGTAGCTTCAGGAACTGTAGTATCAAGTTGAGCCTCAGGGACTTTTTCAGAAGTTGAAGAACAAGCTGCGAATGCGGTTAGAGCAAAAGCTACAACACAGATTTTAGCAATACGATTGATTAACATAGTATAATTTCTCCTTGTAAAAAAAAATAGTTAACAATACCTATTTAGTAAAATAGATAACTTTCTCTTTATATTCTCTCACACCTGAGGCTTTCATTGAATGAAAACCTACAACAATTGCATCTTTTTTTATACTTACTACACGTCCTTCACC
>CACXFL010000026.1 GCA_902766925.1 uncultured bacterium
AAAACAACATTAGTAGAATGAATAATTTTTTTCAAAAAAAAACTACTCCTATAATTATGGCTCCACTTGCAGGAATCACCGACTATCCGTTCCGTCTTGTACTCTGTAAACACGGAGCTGATTTTTGTTATGAGGAGATGATTTCAGCCTGCGCACTTTTGTACGATAATCGAAAAACTCTTCATATGGTTGAATCTAATTTTAACACCCCAGATTTTTGTAAAATCACAGAAGAAGCCGTAGATTTTAGGAATAAACTTGGAGTACAAGTTGTTGGGAAAAATGACACCAATATCAGCCAAGCTCTCAAGATTTTAACCCACTACCCTTTTTCTATGGCAGATATTAATATGGGATGTCCTGTACCTAAAGTAACAAAATCAGGATCTGGATCTGCTATGTTAAAAGATTTAGATATGGTTGATAAAACCTTACAAGCATCTAGATCTGTAGTTAATATTCCTTTATCAGTAAAAATCCGATTAGGTTGGGATCCTTCTTCTATAGTTGCTTGCAAGGTAGCCAAACTTAGCGAAAAACACAAAATTGATTTTATGTACGTACATGGAAGAACAAGGTCTCAAAACTATTCCCATCCAGTTAACTTAGACGAAATTTATAAAGTAGTCAGTAGTGTAACTATTCCTGTAATAGCTAACGGAAACATTTTCTCTCTTTCTGACATGAACTACGTACTTCAAAAGACCGGTGCTAGAGGAGTTCTTATAGGAAGAGCATCTCTTGGAAATCCTTGGATCTTTGAAGGCTTAAAATCTCAAAGAAACACCGTAAGTATAGACGAGTGGGCTGATACTGTTAGACTCCATCTAAAACTTCAAGAAAGTTTTTACCAAAACACAAAAACAGCTTCTATTCTTATGAGAAAGCATCTTATCTGGTACATCAAGGGTTGGGATAATGCAAAAATATACAAGGATAAATTTAATCATATTGAAAGTATTGATGAGGGTATGCGTCTTGTAGATGAGTTCTATCAAAAAACTCCTAAAGATGCTACTAGACCTGTATTTTTACTAAATTTTGATCCTAATAGATATTCCTGCCAGTCTAAAATTCCAACCGACTAGTTTATCTAATTCTTTCTCCTTTTCAGTAACACTTATCGTGGCGCAATTCGAATCATAATTCGTAAAACCAACTGTTTTTATTAAATATTTTTATTTTATCAAAAAAAACTATCTTCTATACCCGATAAAAAGCAAAGAGTATTGGTATGTTAAAGTAGCCTAGAGGATATAATTATGAGTAAACGATCAATATTTTTTAGTTATTTAGTTACGATAGCACTTTCTATCTTTTTAATCCAATGTAGTGATTTAACATTTAAGGGAGATAAGCAAGCTAATCAGAACAGTTCAAATGAAGGTGAGCTAAATAGAGCTGAAAAAAGTAATGATGATTTAAAAGATATTAACATAAATAACTCTAAAACATCTATAAAAGTTAAAGATAAAACTATTGAAGTACAAACTTCACCTGATCCTGAACCTTCTACAGAACCTTCTACAGAAGTTGAAAAAGTAGATACAATTCTTACATTAAACACCAGTTCAAATCCAGTTATAGGGAAAAAAGTTAGTATTAATGGTACTTTGAAAGATACTAACAATCATCCAATAAAAGGGGCTACTATCAACCTGAAGATAAACAGAGAAGTTCAACCTTCTTGTACGACCAATGATTCAGGTAAATTTGAATACTTATATGAAGTAGCTGAATCAGGTTCTCATAATATAAAAGTATCTTATGCAGGAGATGATACTCATAATAGTGTTGAAAAAACTAAAACATTTAATGCGTTAAAAATAAATTCTTCCCTTTCTATATTAACATCTCTAACAAATATTCATAAAGGGGACAGTCTTACTATAAAAGGTAACCTTTTAGCTGAGGATACTACTCCAATTCAATCAGCTTCAGTAGTTGTAGACGTAAATGGAGATAAAATGAGTGTTACAACTAACTCCCTAGGTGAATATTCTATACCTTTTAACCCAACAGCCGTAGGAGATTATCACCTAGAAGTTTCATATGAAGGAAATAATAGATACGCTGACTCTCTAACTACAGCAGACTTTACAGTAAGCAGAGAACCTGTTCCTGAGAAAATAACTACATCTATGTCTTTAAATTCTATTAGTGGAGCTACAGTAGGGAAAAGTGTTACTATTAAAGGAACTCTAAAAGACACTAATCAAAATCCTATAAGTGGAGCTACTATTAAATTAACAGTAGGTGGGGTGGTTCAAGCTTCCATGATAACCAATGCTTCTGGAGTGTTTAGTTCATCCTATATCGTTAAAAGAGCTGGAAGTCACTGCGTAGCGGTTACTTTTGACGAGACTGCTACCCATAAGGGATCAACTGCTAATAAAAATTTTACAGCTAAAATTAATACAGAACTTGAAATAAAAATAGATAAACCCGCAGACAATAGAGATTCTTTCTTCTTAGGAGAAAGAATAAGTATTCATGGATCTTTATTTAAAGTTATTGATGATGCGTCAGGTACTGGAGCAAGCAATGCAGAGATTAAGATTAAAATAAATTCTACTTCATTTACGGTTACTACAAATAACGATGGACACTTTAATTATAATTATGTTCCTACGGCTATTGGTACATACAATGTCACAGTATCTTACGCAGGAGACTCTCAGTATAATCCATCTACTGACATATCTATGACTGTTGAAATAGTAGAAATAACTAAAATATTTCCAAATCTTACAGTACAGACACACAGTATAAGTTCAGGTGAAAATGCAACAGTTAACGTATTTTTACCTTCTAATGCGACAGGATCTGTTGATATAGATGTTACAGATGAAGGTAGACATCCTGGTTTACGTTCAGTAGGAGGAAAAATTACATTAGTTTTAACACAACCAACTGATGGAAAGCATATTATAACGGTAACATTTAATGGAGATACAAAATATAAATCTACTTCTGTATTTTTATACCTTGATGTAAATTCTGATGAAAAAGCTGATCCTACTATATCCATTGATCCTATTGGTACTGTAAAACTTGGACAAGAAATAATGATAACTGGACAATTAAAAATAGGTTCAATACCTCTAGCTGGTGTTGAAGTTAAATTAGGAATGCACCAACCACTAGTAGAGTCTACTACGACTGATGCACAAGGTAGATTCAGTTTTAAATACACTCCTAAATATCTTGGTAAACAGTGTGCATTCGTAGGATTTTTTGGAAATGAGACAACTAATCCAACAAAATCATATGATGAATCTATGAACTTTTTAGTAGAAGAGTAAATAATTGTTCATTACTGAAGTCAAAATTAAATAGTAATAGAATATTTACTTTAAGTACAGAAATTCGATTGTTTAAAAGATTAGATGGAACCTGGATATAAACGAGAAGGTAGAAAAATACTGTGAAATTTCTCTCTACCTTCTCATTTATATATTAGGATCTTCTCTCATTAACTTAGAACATAGCTGGAAAAGTCGTTCTAACTCGCCACAATCTAATGTTTCTACTCTAGGCTTTTACCTACATAAACTCTAAAAATCTTTTTATGAAAAATATCTTATAGATATTTTTCCTCCCTAGTCCTTACTATTTACAATCCTTTAACTTTTTATTCTAAAAGTCGTGATCTCTTTAACATATTCAGATACTTCCAAAAGATCTTTTTTTACAGGATAATCGGTTGATAGAGGGTAATTTCCTTGTATTTGAATACCCATGCATCCAATATTTTTAGCTAACTCCATATCAGATACCTTATCCCCAACTACCACGCATTCTCCAAGATCCAGATCAAAATCTTTTTGAGCTTTCTCAACAAGACCAGTTTTAGGTTTTCTACAATTACATTCTATAGAATATTTCTCTACTACCCCCTTAACGTAATGAGGACAATAGTAAAAAGCATCCACCGAACAGTTATTCTCGATCAGACGATGTTGTATCTCTTCATGAAAAGATCTTACATCCTCTTCCTTAAAAAAACCTCTAGCTACTCCTGATTGATTAGATATTACTATAAGGAAATAGCCCTGTGCTTTTAACTCTTTTAAACCTTCTATAACATTATCTAACAAAAAAAGATCTTCCTTTTTATAAACATAAGAAAGATCTTTATTTATAACTCCATCTCTATCTAAAAAAATAGCTTTATTCATATACTATTTAGACTTTTTAGTAGATGTTGTTTTTTTAGTTTTAGATGTAGAACTTGCTTTAGAGGATTTAGTACCTTCAGCCTTTTTAGTAGCTGTCTTCTTCGTAGTAGAAGTCTTAGCAGCGGTAGTTTTCTTCGCAGCAGTCTTTGTAGCGGCTACCTTTGTAGTCTTAACTGTCTTAGACTTAGCTGATACTTTAGCTGTTTTTTTAGTAGATGTAGCAGCAGTCTTTTTAGATTTAGTCTGAGCTACAAGTTCTTTATCATCGCTGAAATCATCACTTGAATCTACATCATCATCTTCTTCTATCTCTACATCTTCTTCAAGTTCTTCTTCATCCTCTTCATCAATATCATCATCTGCTTCAACTTTTGTAACAACACTAGCCTTCTTAGCTTTTTTACCTTCGTCAGCTTCCTTTGCTCCTCTTGTCATTTCAGCTTTTGGAAAACCTAACATACCATCACTCTCCGTTTTTGTCTTATCCTTTGT
>CACXFL010000027.1 GCA_902766925.1 uncultured bacterium
ACTACAGCTGGCATTCCTCCCACGATTATATAACAGCGAAAAAGTTCCATCATAGTTTTGTGTACTGATTCAGACACTTTTGTTTTGGTATCATAACATTTTTTTAAATACGAAAATGTTTCTTCTTGAATACCATTAGCCACGCAAAATTCTTCAAAGTCCATAGGATACATATTAAAAGTTTCTTCATACCCTACTGGATAAGATGGAACTACCTTATAATTAACACCCAGTAAAGACCCTGATTCAATATAATCAAAGCGTCCATCTTCCACCAAGAATTTGATAGCTGTTCTTGCTTGTGGACATTCTTGAATTTCATCTAAAAATATTAAAGTTTCATCTCGTTCAAGTGACCTTCCTAAAAAAGCAGTTAGATTCATAATTATAGTATCTACATCTAAATCTCCTGAAAAAATATTTTTAGCCGAAGGAGTAGTAATAAAGTTTATTTCCACAAAATTCTTATAGTGTTTCGTTCCAAACTCCCTTACAAGGTAAGTTTTTCCAATCTGCCTTGCTCCGCTAACAAGTAGTGCTCTTTTTCTTTTGCTATCCTTCCAATTTTTCAGAACTTTTTCAGCTTTTCTATACACAAAGTAACTCCTTTAACAGAATCCTACACGTTTTTCTAATATATTTATCGTCTATTTTACACGTTTTCTTAGGATTCTTAACACCTATTTTACACGTTTTTCTTAATTTTAATTGATACAGCTTATTTTTTAATCATAAACTTATTATTTTTTTAGATAGTTCTCATGTCCCTACTGAAGTTGTTGGGTTCTAATTTGTTGATTAGGTAGGGTTTAAACCAAGAGCTATAAAGTTAAAACTCAGAACCAAACCTGGTTTCATTTCCAAGTTAGTTTATTCTAAATACTTTTAAGATTTTTTATTAGATCTAAAAAAAACTTGAGCCTTACTTAAAGTTTTCTTGTAACTATTTTTGCCATTGTTTTCTTATATTTTTAAAAACATCACTATATCTGTAGCCTATCATCATAGTTATTGTTTTTTGCATTATTACAAAGCAAGCAAACATAACCACTGCCCCAATAATATATTGGGTTCCTGTTAAAATATTATTTTTAATTAAGTATGTAAAAAGAACGACAGTAACTATAGCTTGAATCTCTGCAGTTACAAATCCTGGAGAATAGCATTTAGGACATTTAAAAAGTTTAATTGCTAAAATATGCACAAGTCCTTCAAACAATCCAAGAAAAGCAAGTGGTAGTATTGTAATAGGATATTCATGCAAAACAAAAGGTAGTATAGTAAAAGTCAGTAGTAAAATACTTGTAGGAATTCTACTTGCTCTTTTCATTTCTACATTTATATCCACCCCAAGCATATTAGAAATTAAATCCGCAAATCCTCCAGGATAACTCATCTCTTCCCACTCATGTAAAATAAATAAGAATATATACACTAAACTAAACTTTTGAATAGTTGATAAATCATCCATAAAACCTGCAACTAAAAGAATTAGCATAGAAATTACGGTATAGATTTCTAGTGCATAAAATCTTATAAATTTACACATAGATCCCTCCATAAATTAAAGTATATCACAAACCTATAAACTTAAGATCCACTCCTATCCTATATTTATCCATGTTTATTTTAATTTATCGTACTCTTCATCACTTACTTCTTCTAACCATTCTGTTGATCCATTAGTAGAAGGTACTTCTATTGCAACATGAGTAAACCATGAATCCTTAGAGGCTCCATGCCAATGCTTAGTTTCAGGAGGGATATTAACAACATCTCCTTTTTTAAGTTTGCGAGCTTCTTTTCCCCATTCTTGATAATACCCACTACCATCTGTAACAAGTAGAATCTGTCCTCCTCCATGATGTATATGCCAGTTATTCCTACATTTAGGTTCAAAGGTTACGTTAAACACTCCCATCTGTTCTGTAGTTAAAGGTTTTAAATAAGAGTTTCCTTTAAAATACTTTGCATAATTTACATTAAGTTCTCCCTTACCAAATGTTGAATTAGAGCAAGTTCCACTCATTATTTTTCCTCCTATAAAACCAACTAATAAACATATAACTCCAACCACTATCCCTACAATTACTCTACTTTTCATTTTTAAACTCCTTTACTACCCTTAAAGCAGCCATACCATCAGGAAATCCTATATAAGGCATAATTTGAATAATAGA